>JAYULN010000372.1:0-4335 GCA_043763525.1 Hymenobacter sp. | reverse complement strand
TTCGGAATAAGCGGAATAAAATATTTTTCCAATTGCTCAGGAGTCAAGTCGTGAACAGGTGCTTTTTTGATGGTCATGGCGCTAAAAAACAGGTTGTTGCATAACCCAATTTCATCCTCAAAAAGTGTAAATCTCTTCCTCAGTCAGAAATTGGAAATCCTGGCATTATTTACCTGCTTTTACGATGGTAGCAAAAGTTTAAATGTCTTCAGTACAATGCCTCCAGTACGCTCGTCTTCCCCGAATTATTTTTCCCTACCAGCAAGTTCACCCGTGCCAGCTTCTCTAGCTTCAGGTGTTTCAGGCTGCGGAAGTTTTCGACTTCAAAGGAATCCATTAACATAGCAAGAGCCGCCCCCCGGTTAGCGGGAAGCGGCTCAAATGTCGGCTGAAAAGTGATATTGTCTGTTACTGCTGTTACGCACCACCTTGACGGATTGCTTGGAAAGGGCCTTTGCTGAAGCAGCTGAAGTCTCTTTCTGAAGCGGAGGCGCAATCAGTGCGTAACAGCAGTCTGTTAGTGCGCCTGCAACCAGTTGCGGCCGCTGCCCACTTCCACTTCCAGGGGCACGCCGCGCGGCAGCAGCAGCGCCGTGGTCATCAGCTCCTTGATTTTGGGAGTGATGTAGGCCACTTCCTCCTGCACGGCATCGAACACGAGTTCATCGTGGACCTGGAGAATCATGCGGGTTTGCAGTTTTTCCTCGCGCAGCCAGTGGTAGATGTTAATCATGGCCATTTTGATGATGTCGGCGGCCGTGCCCTGGATGGGGGCGTTGATGGCGTTGCGCTCGGTGTAGCCGCGCAGCGTGGCGTTGCGCGAGTTGATGTCGCGCAGGTAGCGGCGGCGCTTGAGCAGGGTTTCGGCGTATTCCAGCTCGCGGGCCCGGTTGATGCTGTCGTCCATAAACGCCTTCACCGACGGGAATTCCTGGAAATAGGTCTCGATAATTTCCGTGGCTTCCTTGCGGCTGATGCCGATGCGCTGGGCCAGCCCGAAAGCGGAAATGCCGTAGATGATGCCAAAATTGACGGTTTTGGCCTTGCGGCGCATCTCGCTGTCCACCTCCTCAATGGGCACGCGGAAGACCTTGCTGGCCGTGCTGGCATGCACGTCGAGGCCCTGGCGGAAAGCCTCAATCATGGTTTTATCGCCCGAAAAGTCGGCCATGATGCGCAGCTCGACCTGCGAGTAGTCGGCCGCCAGCAGCACGTGGTTCTCATCGCGCGGCACGAAGGCTTTGCGGATTTCACGCCCTTTTTCTGTGCGGATGGGGATGTTCTGGAGGTTGGGGTTCGTGGAGGAAAGCCGCCCGGTAGCCGCCACGGCCTGGTTGAACGTGGTATGCACGCGGCCGTCCACCACGCTCACCAGCTGAGGCAGGGCCTCCACGTAGGTGCTGCGCAGCTTGGTGAGCTGGCGGTATTCCAGAATGAGGGCCACGATGGGGTTGTCGGCCGCCAGCAGGCTCAGCACTTCCTCGCCGGTGGCGTACTGGCCGGTTTTGGTCTTCTTGATTTTGCCGCCGCCAATCTGCATTTTATCAAAGAGCACCTCGCCCAACTGCTTCGGCGAGCCGATGTTGAACTCCTGCCCGGCCTCGCGAAAAATCTGGGTTTCCAGCTCCGCGATGTAGCCTTGCAGCTCGGCCGAGTATTCGTTCATGGCCACCGAGTCAATCCGCACGCCCTCGTACTCGATGCTGCTCAGCACGGGCACCAGCGGGTTTTCCACGTCGTTGAGCAGGCCCAGCAGGCCGAGGTCTTTCAGCATCGGCTCGAAGACGTGCTTGAGCTGGAGGGTCACGTCGGCATCCTCGCAGGCGTAGTCTTTCACCTGGGCGGGCGGCACGTCGGCCATGGTAATCTGCTTCTTGCCCTTGGGGCCGATTAGCTCGATAATCGACACCGGCGAGTAGTGCAGGTAGGTTTCGGCCAGTACGTCCATGTTGTGGCGCATGTCGGGCTCGATGAGGTAGTGGGCCAGCATGGTATCAAAGAGCGGCCCGCTCACCTCCACGCCGTAGTGCCGCAGAATGGTGAGGTCGTACTTGATGTTCTGGCCGATTTTGAGGATGGTATCGGCCGCGAAAAACGGGCAGAACTCATCCACGATGGCCTGCACGGCGGCCGGGTCTTCCGTCGGCACCGGCACGTAGTAGGCCTCGCCCGGCAGCCAGCAGAAGCTCAGGCCCACCAGTCGCGCCGTCATAATATCCAGCCCCGTGGTTTCGGTGTCGACGCTCACTTCGGCCTGCTGCATCAGAAAGCCGAGCAGCGTCTGGCGCAGCTCCGGCGTATCAATCAGGTGGTACCGATAGGGCACGTCTTCCAGGCGCTTGCGCGGGCCGGCGGGCGCGCCGAAACCGGCCGTTTCACCCTCTTCGGCCCCGATGGCCACCGCCGCGTCCTCGCTGCTGCCGAAGAGGGAGGCCTGGCCGCCGGCCACCAATTTCAGCCGGCGGGTGGGCGTGCTGCCGGGCGCCGCCACACTGGCCGGCGTGCGCGCCGGGCCGCCGCCGCCGAGGATGCGGGCCGCCAGCTGCCGGAATTCCAGCTCATCAAACAGCTCGCGTAGCGTGGCCTCGTCGGGCGCATCGAGCACCAGCTTATCCGCCTCGAACTCCAGCGGCACGTTCACGTGGATGGTGGCCAGCTCCTTGCTCATCAGGCCCTGCTCGGCGAAGTTGCGCACGTTTTCCTGCTGCTTGCCTTTCAGCTCGTCCACGTTAGCCAGCAGGTTTTCGACCGAGCCATACTTCTGAATCAGCGTCTTGGCCGTCTTCTCGCCGATACCGGGAATGCCGGGAATGTTGTCGCTGGCATCGCCCTGCAAGCCCAGAATGTCAATCACCTGCTCCACGCGCTCAATCTCGAAGCGGGCCAGCACGTGGGCCACGTCCAGAATCTCGGCCGCGTTGCCCATGAAGGCCGGCCGGTAGATTTTGATGTTCTCCGTCACCAGCTGGCAGTAATCCTTGTCGGGCGTCATCATAAACACCTCGAAGCCTTCCTTCTCCGCCTTCTGGGCCAGCGTGCCAATCACGTCATCGGCCTCAAAGCCGTCCATCATCAGAATGGGAATATGAAAGCCCTGGATGATTTTCTTGATGTAGGGCAGGGCAATGCCGATGTCCTCGGGCATGGCCTGGCGCTGGGCCTTGTAGGCGGCAAACTGCTCGTGCCGGAAGGTTTTTTTCGGCCCATCGAAGCACACGCCAATGTGGGTAGGCTTCTCCTTTTGCAGCACTTCCACCAGCGTGTTGGTGAAGCCCAGCACGGCCCCCGTGTTCATGCCCTTGGAGTTGATGCGCGGGTTTTTGCTGAACGCGAAGTGCGAGCGGTAAATCAGGGCAAAAGCGTCGAGCAGGAAGAGCTTTTTGGGCGCGGCGGCGGCGGTGTCGGTCATAAGGGCGAAGGTACGGTAGGCGTAGCGTGGACGTTGTAGCCCGCCACCCCAAGCCGTAGAAACGGGTTTTTAGAGGGGGAACAATGCGAACTGCAGCAGCCGTGCTACAGCGCCGGCTTCACCTCCAGCACGAAGCTGCGGCTGCCCGCCAGCCCGGTGGCCGAAAGGCCCTGCACCACCACGAGGTAGCGCCCGGCCTGGTCGCCGGTGAAGAAATCCAGGGTGCGGGTTTCGGCGCCAGTAAGGATGATATTGGGGTTCCAGTACAGCAGGTTGCGCAGGTCGGGCAGGCGGCTCTGGGTGGCGGTGGGCGTGTTGTAGCGCGGGGCGTAGAACTCGCGCTGGCGCTGCACGCCTTCGTACTGCTGCACCAGCACCCGCGGGTCGAGGGCGAAGCCTTCGAGGTCGCCCTGGTACGTGGTGAAGCTCACGATGCCGTTGTACACGGCCGGGCCGTGAAAGTAGCGGCCATCGAGCACCTCCAGCTTCCGAATCTTCAGCGGATTCATGGCCATCATCTTGTTGGTGTTGAAGACTGGCACGCCATCGAGCAGCACCAGGGGGTTCTCTTCCAGTACGCTCTTGTTCAGCTTATCCACCACGGCCAGGTGATAGCCGTCTTTGCGGCTGTGCACCACCACGCCGGGCACGTACTCCCGCAGCACTTCTTCCAGCACCTTAAAGCGGGTGTACTTATCCAGAAAATATGTTTCGCTGGGCTTGCCGAAAAAAGCCAGGGTATCAAGCGGCTCGGCGGCGAAGCGGTTGCGGTACTTGCCGGCAAAAGCCTGCTGCACCTGGGCCTGCAGGTGCCGCCGGGCGTAGTCGGGCCGGAAGCGCGGCGTGAGGCCGAAGGCGGGCGGGGCCGCGTCGGCATAACGCGTCGAGAACGGGTCGAGCACCGTGAGCTGCACGGTGCTGTCCTG
>JAYULN010000371.1:0-10791 GCA_043763525.1 Hymenobacter sp. | reverse complement strand
GGCATGTCGAAGAAGCGGGCCGTTTTGGCTTTTTTAATGGAAATATCGAGCGAGCCGAGCCAGGCCCCATCCATGCGGGCGAAGGCCACCAGGTTGGCTCCGGCATCCACCACGGCAATATTCATCTTTGCGCCGATGGCGAGTGATTTCTGGTGCGCGGCCAGAATAGCAGCTTGCGCCTGTTCGAGGGTAATGCCCATGAGTTTGGGGAGGTTAAGGTGTTAAGAGGAGAAAGTTGGGGAAAAGCCCCCCGGTATAACTGCCAATCCCCGAATCTGGTTGCCCCAAAACCCGCATTCTAATAGAATACTGCCTGTATTTGCGACGATAGCACGGGCTGGCGAGTTGGCTCGCCGCCTTTTCATCCCCGCACAAAAAAGCCCCGACCGGGAACGGTCGGGGCGCGGCATGCGGGCCAGGCCTACGCTGCGGCAAGCAGGGTTGCTACCCAAATACCACCGGGGGACTCAGCCCCAGTCGCCAGGCCAGGGCCACGGCCACGGCCAGCAGCACCAGGCCCCAGGCCAAGCGCGTGGCCTGGGGGCGCTTCACGGTGTCGGAAAACACCTCGTTGAGGCAGCCCAGGGCCAGGGGCGTTACCAGCAGGCCCATCATGGCCAGGTGCAGTTCCTCGTGAATGGTGATGTACGGCAGCTTGGCCATTACAATGAAGAGGCCGCCCACCACCCAGGGCACAATCAGGGTGCTCACCACCATCAGCTGGCGGTTGGGGTAGCGCATCACCGTTTTCGAGTCGTGGGCTTGCAAAAATGCCACCGCCCCAAAGTAGCCGATGCCGAGCTGGGCCAGGCCGGCCAGCAGGGCCAGCAGCACGTTCATAATATTGCCCAGCCGAAATAGCCAGTCGGGTACGTACCAAAAGCCCGATTGCGTAAAAGTGTCGGCCAGTAGCGCCCCAAACACCGCGTTGCAGGCCTGAAACGCCACCCACAGCAGCAGCAGCTTGAAGTTGCCGCGTCGCGCCCGCTCGCGGTCCCAATACCACCGGAAAGCCACCACACCCACCAGTGCGCACAACCCCGGCCCCACGCCATTGGCGGCGATAACGGCCGTGCGCCACCACTCGCCGTCGGCCAGCGTGTAGGTGATGCGGCTGGGGTCCCAGTTGCCCCGCAGGTGGTAAAACCGGGAAATTTCCAGCTTAGCTACCTGGTGCAGCCCCCACACCAGGTAGTAGGCTAGCACGTAAAGCGCCGTTCCGTTCAGGGCCGAAATCAGAAACTTATTCTTTTCCTGGTCGGGCAAAGCAGTGGAAAACGTAGAGATTTCCGGTTGCATAGGTAAATTAGAATAATCGGGTAAAAACGGGGAATTGACAAAACTAAGCAGCTTGGTCCACTTGTGCCAGCGGGGGCGCGGGGCAGGTCCAGCCGCGCCGGGCTGGCTTTTGCGCCCCGTGCTTCGTACCTTCGCGGACTGAAAAACCGCTCCCTGTGAAGAATATCCGCAACTTTTGCATCATTGCCCACATCGACCACGGGAAAAGCACCCTGGCCGACCGCCTGCTGGAGTTTACCAGCACCGTGGCCAAGCGCGACATGCAGGCCCAACTGCTCGACAACATGGACCTGGAGCGCGAGCGCGGCATCACCATCAAGAGCCACGCCATTCAGATGCAGTTTCCCTACAAAGGGGAAATCTACACGCTGAACCTGATTGACACGCCTGGCCACGTCGACTTTAGCTACGAAGTGAGCCGCAGCATTGCCGCCTGCGAAGGTGCCCTGCTCATTGTGGATGCCTCCCAGGGCATCGAAGCCCAGACGATTTCCAACCTCTACCTCGCCATCGGGGCCGACTTGGAAATCATCCCCGTGCTCAACAAAATAGACCTCCCGCACGCTATGCCGGAGGAGGTAACCGACGAAATCGTGGACCTGATTGGCTGCAAGCCGGAAGACATTATCCACGCCTCGGGCAAGGCCGGCATCGGTATCGAAGCCATCCTGAACGCCATCATCGAACGGGTGCCCGCCCCCAAAGGCGACCCGGAAGCCCCGCTCCAGGCCCTGATTTTTGACTCCGTTTTCAATTCCTATCGCGGCATCGAAGTCCTGTTCCGCATCAAGAACGGCGTGATGCGCAAGGGCGACAAGCTCCGCTTCATGGCCACGGGCAAGGAGTACGGGGCCGACGAAATCGGCATTCTGGGCCTGAATCAGGAGCCGCGCCAGGAAATGAGCGCCGGCAACGTGGGCTACCTCATCTCGGGCATTAAAGAGGCCCGCGAGGTGAAGGTGGGCGATACCATCACCCACGTAAACCGCCCCACGGCCGAGGCCATTCAGGGCTTCGCCGACGTGAAACCAATGGTGTTTGCCGGCATTTACCCCGTCGACACCACCGAGTACGAAGAGCTGCGCTCCAGCATGGAAAAGCTCCAGCTCAATGATGCCTCGCTGGTCTGGGAGCCCGAAACGTCGGTGGCCCTGGGTTTCGGATTCCGCTGCGGCTTCCTGGGCATGCTGCACATGGAAATCGTGCAGGAGCGGCTCGAGCGCGAGTTCAACATGACGGTCATCACCACGGTGCCGAGCGTGCAGTTCCACGCCATTGGCACCAAGGACCAGCTGCTGACCATCAACGCGCCCTCCGAAATGCCGGAGCCCAACCTGATTAAGGTAATCGAGGAGCCGTTCATCAAGGCTCAGATTATCACGGCCGCCGAGTACGTCGGCCCCATCATCACGCTGTGCATGGAGAAGCGCGGCATCATCAAGGGCCAGTCCTACCTCACTTCCGAGCGGGTAGAAATGAGCTTTGAGCTGCCGCTGTCGGAAATTGTGTTTGACTTCTTCGATAAGCTCAAGTCCATCAGCCGGGGCTACGCCTCGCTTGATTACGAGCTGATTGGCTTCCGCGAGTCGGACATGGTGAAGCTCGACGTGATGCTGAACGGCGAGAAAGTTGATGCTCTCTCGGCCATCGTTCACCGCTCGAAAAGCTACGATTGGGGCCGCCGCCTCTGCGAAAAGCTGCGCGAGCTGCTGCCCCGCCAGATGTTCGACATCGCCATTCAGGCGAGTATTGGCCAGAAAATCATCGCCCGCGAAACGATTAAGGCACTGCGTAAAAACGTAATCGCCAAGTGCTACGGTGGCGATATTTCCCGCAAACGCAAGCTGCTGGAAAAGCAGAAGGAGGGCAAGAAGCGGATGCGTACCGTGGGCTCGGTCGAAATTCCGCAGGAAGCCTTCCTGGCAGTTTTGAAAATTGATTGATTTAGAAAAGCGGCTTTCGAGCCGCTTTTTTGTTTTTGTCCTGCTGACGAGGTAAGCGTCTTATCACAGCGGCTTTCGTCATAATTTTTAATCGTTGCGGCGCGAGGGCGTGATAAGGTCCTTCGCTCCACTCAGGATGACCCAATCTTTTATGATGCCAGTGACCACCACTTCCAACCTCATCGACGGCAAGCAAACCGCCGAGGATATCAAAGCTGAAATCGCCGTCGAGGTAGCGGCCATCAAAGCTGCTGGCCAGAAGGTGCCGCACCTCGCCGCCATCCTCGTGGGGCACGACGGCGGCTCCGAAACCTACGTGCGCAACAAGGTGCTGGCCTGCGAGCGGGTCGGCTTCGAGTCGACGCTGCTGCGCTACGAAGACGACATTACTGAGGCCGAACTGCTGGCCAAAGTAGCCGAGCTGAACCACGACCCCGAGATTGACGGCTTCATCGTGCAACTGCCGCTGCCGGCCCACATCAATCCCGAAAAAGTCATCGAAGCCATTCGACCCGAGAAGGATGTGGACGGTTTTCATCCCATGAACATCGGCCGCATGGTTGCCGGCCTGCCGGCCTTGCTGCCCGCCACGCCCTCCGGAATCGTGGAGCTGCTGGCCCGTCAAGGCATCAAAACCAGTGGCAAGCACTGCGTAGTAATTGGGCGCTCCAATATTGTGGGCACGCCAGTTAGTATACTGTTGGCTAAGAACTTGGATACGGCTAACTGCACGGTTACTTTATGCCATTCGCGTACCCAGAACCTGGCCGAAATCTGCCGGACGGCCGACATTGTGGTGGCCGCCATCGGCCGGCCCGAGTTCGTGACGGCCAACATGGTGCGGCCCGGCGCAGTCGTGATTGACGTGGGTACCACCCGCGTGCCCGATGCCACCAAAAAGAGCGGCTACATCCTGAAAGGCGATGTGAACTTTGCCGAGGTAGCTCCGCTGGCTTCGGCCATCACGCCGGTGCCCGGTGGCGTGGGACCAATGACTATTGCGATGCTTTTATTGAACACGTTGCGTGCCGCCAAGGGCGAAATTTATCCGCGCACGGCGGGCTGATTTTAGGAATATTTGGTTATGCTGGGGTCAAGGCGTACTTTTAAAGTCCGGCCTTGGGAACGGTGTGACTTATAGCCAGCGTTCAGGTTGCTTCGCAGCCTGATGCCTTTTTGTTACGATACCTGTGAGCTTACTCTCTTCCGAATTTATTGCGCCCTCCGGTGCTACCGCCGCGCCCGAAGCCGGCCTGTTGCTGCCCGTGATGGAGCAGTTCTACACCATTCAAGGCGAAGGCTATAATACCGGGCGGGCTGCCTATTTCATCCGGCTGGGCGGCTGCGACGTGGGTTGCGTGTGGTGCGACGTGAAGGAGTCGTGGGATGCCGACGCGCACCCTCGCCAGTCCATCGCGCAGCTGGTGGCGGCCGTGTTCGAGCATCCGGGCCGCGATGTGGTCATCACCGGCGGCGAGCCGCTGATGCACGAGCTGGGCCCGCTCACGGCGGCGCTGCAAGCGGCCGGTTGCCGCACCTGGCTCGAAACCTCGGGCGCGCACCCGCTCTCGGGCAGCTGGGATTGGATATGCCTGTCGCCCAAAAAATTCAAGGCCCCGCTGCCCGACGTACTGGTGGCAGCCCACGAATTGAAGGTGGTCGTTTTTAATGGCCACGATTTTGCCTGGGCCGAAGAGCACGCCGCATTGGTTCCGGCCACTACGCGCTTATACTTGCAGCCGGAGTGGAGCCGGGCCGCCCGCATGACTCCCGAATTAGTTGAGTACGTGAAGCAGCATCCGCGCTGGCAGGTATCGCTCCAGACCCATAAATACCTCGACATCCCCTAGCTTGTTCCATGCGTCGCATTTCAGTGTTGGGGGCCTTGCGCCTCGGAATGATGTGTCTGCTGGGGCTTGCCTCCACCGAGGCCGCCTGGAGCCAGGTCCCCGTTCGGGTGCAGATGCCCACCAACACGAAGGCCCGTAACCTGCTCGAAAAGGCGCAGCAACAGGTCAAGGAGCGGGATTTTGTCAAAGCCATTGAAACGCTGAACCAGTTGAACGAGAAATTTCCCTCGTTTGGCGAGGCGTTTCTGCTGAAAGGCTCGCTGCTGAAAGCCATTGGCGACAACCCCGGCGCGCTCAAAGCCTACCGCGACGGCCTGAGCAAGGTGCCGGCCGATGCCTCGCATTCGTCGGAATACCAGCTGCTGGGCGACCTGGCCCTGAGCTACGGCGAATACCAAACCGCCCTCGATGCCTACCGCCAGCTGCTGAAAGTGGCCCCCAAGGGCCAGCGCAACCTTTCCAAATCGGAGCGCCAGCTCAAAACCTGCGAGTTTGCCCTCGATGCGATAAAGCACCCCGTAGGCGAGGCCCCCGTGCCGCTGCCCGCGCCGCTGAACGGCTTCAAGTTCCAGTATTTCCCGGCCCTCACCGCCGATAACCGCTTCCTGCTCTTTACGGGCCGCCCAGCCGCCAGCAGCGGCGAGGATTTGTATGTGAGCCGCCAGAACAAAGACGGTACGCTGGGAGCCCCGGTGCCCATTTCGCCAGCCATCAATTCGAGCTATAACGAAGGGGCCGGCTCAATTTCGGGCGATGGCAAAACGCTGGTATTCGCGTCCTGCGACCGGCCCAAGGCCATTGGCAACTGCGACCTGTACATTTCGCGCCGCACCGGCAACAATTGGAGCACGCCCGTGAATCTGGGCATCAACGTCAATTCCACGGAGTGGGATTCGCAGCCCTCGCTCTCGGCCGACGGCCGCACGCTGTACTTCACCTCGACGCGGCGCGGCGGGCAGGGCCAGGAAGATATTTACGCGACCACCCTGCAACCCGACGGCAACTGGAGCGCCGCCCAAAACCTGGGCACGCCCGTGAACACGGCCGGCAAGGACATGGCCCCGTTCATTCACGCCAGCGGCACCACGCTGTATTATGTCACCGATGGTCTGATTGGTATGGGCGGGCTCGACGTCTTTCGGTGCGAAAAAACGCCGGCTGGTACCTGGAGCGTGCCCCGCAACCTGGGCTACCCGCTCAACACCTTCGAGAACGAAGCCTCGCTGTTCATCACTTCGGATAACCAGCGCGGTTTTTGCTCGCGTAGCCGCGCCAGCAACGAGCCGGCCGCCGGCAGCCGCCTGGTGCGCGAGCGGCCCGTCGAGCTGTTTGGCTTTGCCGTGCCCGCCGCCGTGAAGGCCCGCGAAACCAGCACCTACACCCAGGGCCGGGTGTTCGATGCCAACACCAAAAAGCCGCTGAAGGCCGAAGTCAAGCTCTACGACCTCGACACCGACGTGCTGACGCAGTTCGTGACTTCCGACCCTGAGTACGGCGACTATACCGTGGTGCTCAACGAAGGTCACCACTACGCCATGTACGCCGCCGCCGACAAGTACCTGCTCAAGAGCCTCAGCTTCGACTATTCCGACCAGCATACCTTCAACCCCACGGCGCTGGATATTTACCTGGAGCCCGTGCGCTCGGGCCGTAGCGTGGTACTCAACAACTTGTTTTTCGATACTAACAAGTACGACCTCAAGCCGCAGTCGCGAACCGAGCTGAACCGCCTCATCGAATTCCTGCGGCAGTACCGCGACGTGCAGATTGAGGTATCGGGCTACACCGATAACGTGGGCTCGCCCGAAGCTAACCAGCAACTCTCGCAGCGCCGCGCCCAGTCGGTGGTGGAGTACCTCTCGGGCCACGGCATTTCCGTCACTCGGCTCCGCTCGAAGGGCTACGGCGAAGGCCATCCCCTGGCCGCCAACGACACCGAAGGCCACCGCCAGCTCAACCGCCGCATCGAGCTGCACATTCTGTAGCAGCTCACCTGTTCGTAACGTGGACTCTGTGAGTCCGCGCCTGCGTCGTTCAGATAGCCAGTCACGCGCGGACCATCGAAGCCCAAGCTGGGTTCGCGAACCCGGCGAATAGCTCGCCCCGGTTGCCCTGCGCAGCAGCTAAATAGCTATTGATAGGAAGCCCTAACTGAACGATGTCAGGCTTGGCAGCCATGAAATGCAGGGCGTTGCAGTTCTCAACAGGCTGAATTTCTTGGTCTAGCCACAACTTGAGTATTTGGTTTCGGCCGTCCAAAATCTCCGATTTCTGCCTTTTTACTTAAAGTAATGCTTTAATACAGTGAAAAAATAATTGTACTCGCAAGGAAAAATATATTGTTCGCCCGTTGGCGAACTTTTTTTTTGCCTCATTCCGCCGTTTTTACATCAAATAGCATTGCGTTATAAATGAGTTGTTTATGATAGTTTGCAAAAACCTGTCAATTAAAAAAGTGCCAGAAAAAATATTATTTGTTCAAATGAATATTCTGCCTATGTTTGACCAGCCCAATTGCACTACACCGGGCCACTTCCCATTATTCATCCACTTTCACCCCCCAATTCATGAAAAATTTGTTCCTGGCTACTTGCTTTGCCGCGGGCGTTAGCGTTGCTCCGGCCGCCGTGGCTGGCCCCGGCGATGGTTCTTACTCGCGGGCTATGATGACTCGTGCCACCACGCTCACGAGGGCGCTGGCGCACCGCATCCAGTTCAACGAGGCCCAGTACCTCGCCGTGAAGCAGCTGCACCTGAACATGCTCACCGAACGCCGCGACCTGGAGATTCTGCTGAACGGGGCCAGCGCCGAAGAGCGCGACACCCAGCTCGCCCAAGCCCAGCAGCGCTACGAAACCGAGCTGAGCGAACTGCTCCAGCCCCAGCAGCTGGTGGCCTACCAGGCCCTGCGCACCACCTTCACCGCGCACCGCCTAAAATAGGGGAGGGCAACCCGCCCACCCGGCCGAACACGAAAAAGCCCGCTTTGCAGAGCGGGCTTTTTGTTTGCCGGTAGTTTGGGAGAACTAGCGGGCGTTGATATCCTTGTAGTCGCGCTCCAGCTCGCCGGTGTAAATCTGGCGCGGGCGGCCGATGGGCTCTTTGTTCTCGCGCATTTCTTTCCACTGGGCAATCCAGCCCGGCAGGCGGCCCAGAGCAAACATCACCGTGAACATCTCGGTCGGGATGCCCAGAGCTTTGTAGATGATGCCCGAGTAGAAATCCACGTTCGGGTACAGCTTGCGCTCGATGAAGTATTGGTCGGTGAGGGCCGCTTGCTCCAGCTCCTGGGCGATTTTCAACAGAGGGGTGTCCTGTAGGCCCAGGGCTTGCAGCACCTCGTCGGCCGCCTTCTTGATGATGGTGGCGCGGGGGTCGAAGTTCTTGTACACGCGGTGGCCGAAGCCCATGAGGCGGAACGAGTCCGTCTTGTCCTTGGCTTTCTCCACCCATTTCTGGGTATTACCGCCGTCGGCCTCAATGGCCTCCAGCATCTCAATCACCTCTTGGTTGGCTCCGCCGTGCAGCGGGCCCCACAGGGCGTTGATGCCGGCCGAAACCGAGCCGTAGAGGCTGGCATTGGCCGAGCCCACGAGGCGCACCGTGCTGGTTGAGCAGTTCTGCTCGTGGTCGGCGTGCAGGATGAGCAGTTTGTTCAGCGCATTCACTACCACGGGGTTCATTTCATACTTCTCGGTAGGGAAGCTGAACATCATGTAGAGGAAGTTGGCGCAGTAGTCGAGGTCGTTGCGCGGGTAGATGAGCGGGTGGCCCACCGAATTCTTGTAGCTCCAGGCGGCGATGGTCGAAATCTTGGCCATCAGGCGCACGATGTTCAGGTCCAGCTCTTCCTTGCTGATTTCGGGCGCGATGCTCTTGGGATAGAACGCCGTCAGCGAGCACACCAGCGACGACAGGATGCCCATGGGGTGGGCCGACGACGGGAAGCCATCGAGAATCTTGCGGATGTCCTCATGAACGAGGGTGTGCTGGGTAATCTGGTGCTTAAAGCTGTCGAACTCGGCCTGAGTAGGCAGGGTGCCGTAAATCAGCAGGTACGCCACTTCGAGGAAGCTCGACTTTTCGGCCAGCTGCTCAATCGGATAGCCACGGTAGCGCAGAATGCCTTCTTCGCCGTCGAGAAAGGTGATGGCGCTTTTGGTGGCACCAGTGTTTTTGTAGCCCGAATCGAGGGTAACGTAGCCGGTTTGGTCGCGCAGCTTGCCGATATCAAACGCTTTTTCGTGTTCGGTGCCTTCGATGACGGGCAAGGTAATGGATTTGCCGTCGAGGATAAGTTCAGCAGATTCTGCCATGGGCGGGAGGGATGAGGGAGATATTTAGTGCGAAACTAAGCCATAAGCCGCAAGCCGGGAAATTTTTCGGCCATTTGTATCGGCATTCGTATCCCGGAAGCAGGGTTGAGGTTGTAGAAAAAAGCGGTGCCTTGCGCTCATTCGCTATTTGCCGATGCAGAATTGGGTAAAAATGCTCGTGAGCAAGTCTTCGGAAGAAATTTCGCCGGTTATTTCACCCAGCGCGGCCAGGGCGTGGCGCAGGTCGGCGGCCAGCAGCTCGGTACCCAGGCCAGTGTTGAGGCCCGCCTGCACGGCGGCGAGGTGCGCGGCGGCCGTTTCGAGGGCACGGGCGTGCCGCACGTTGGTGACAATGGTGGCCGAGGCGGTGTTTTCGAGGCCCGCGCCGCGCACCTGGGCCAGCAGGGCCGTGTGCAGGGCATCGAGGTCGTGGTTTTGACCGGCCGCCAGCACCACCAGCGGCACGAGCGTGGCCGAGGTCGGCTGACTGGCTTGAAAGGCAGTTTCAAAAGCGGCCACCGCGGCGGCCGTAGCCAGGTCGGTTTTGTTGCCCACGGCCAGCACGGGCAGGTCGAGGCCGGTAGTCAGCTCGGCTATTTCGGCCCGCACCTCGGCCGGGGTCATTTCGGTGAGGTCGAATAAGTACAGCAGCAGGGCGGCCTGGCGCACGCGCTGGCGGGTGCGGGCCACCCCAATGGCTTCCACTTCGTCGGCGGTGTTGTCGCGCAGGCCGGCGGTATCCACGAAGCGAAACCGCAGCCCATCGATGCTCACCTCGTCTTCGATGAAGTCGCGGGTGGTACCGGGAATGGCCGATACAATGGCCCGCTCTTCGCGCAGCAAGGCGTTGAGCAGCGTAGACTTGCCCGCGTTGGGCCGGCCGGCAATAACGGCCGTAATGCCGTTTTTGATGACGTTGCCGAGCTCGAAGGAGCGGAGCAGCCCGGCCACCACGCCGCGCACCTCGGCCAGCAGCAGGGCTAGCCCGGTGCGGTCGGCAAATTCCACGTCTTCCTCGCCGAAGTCCAGCTCCAGCTCCAGCAGCGCGGCAAACTTGATGAGGCGGGCCCGCAGCTCGCGCAGCTCCTGCGAGAAGCCGCCGCGCAGCTGGTTCAGGGCCACGCGGTGGCTCAGGGCAGAGTCGGCGGCGATGAGGTCGGCCACGGCTTCGGCCTGGGCCAGGTCCATGGCCCCGCTCAGGAAGGCGCGCTTGGTGAACTCGCCGGCCTCGGCCAGGCGGGCACCCTGGCGCAGCAGCAGGGCCAGCGCCTGGCGCACCACATAGTCGGAGCCGTGGCACGAGATTTCGACCACGTCTTCGCGGGTGAAGGAGCGTGGGGTGCGGTACAGCGCCACCACCACTTCGTCGAGAATCGCGCCGCT
>JAYULN010000370.1:0-1738 GCA_043763525.1 Hymenobacter sp. | reverse complement strand
CCGGTGGCGTTTTTCGACGAGCTGCAAGCCGTGCTGCTGGCCAACAAAGACAAAACGGTGCCCGTGGTGGTGCAGCGCAGCGGCCAGCCCCTCACGCTCAACATTACGGTTACCAGCTCGGGCCGCATCGGCTTCGAGCGCAAGTCGACGCTGCACCTCGGCACGCGCCACTACTCGCTGGCCGAGTCCATTCCGCAGGGCGTGAACAAGGCCTTTGGCGTGATTGGCCTGCAGGCCCGCGCCTTCGGCAAAATTCTGCGCCGCGAAGCTTCTGCCTCGGAGAGCCTGGGCGGACCGGTCGAAATTGCCCAGCAATTTGGCGGTACCTGGGATTGGCAGCACTTCTGGGGCCTGGCCGGCGGCCTGAGCATGGTGCTGGCTTTCATGAACCTGCTGCCCATTCCGGCCCTCGACGGCGGCCACGTCGTGTTCCTACTCTACGAAATGATTCTGCGCCGCAAGCCGTCCGACAAGTTTCTGGAAGGCGCGCAGCGCGTGGGCACCATGCTCATCCTGGCACTGATGGCGTATGTTATTATTCTCAAACCCCTGCTGAAGGCTATTTCTTAAAGCATCGGGCAGGGTTAATAACAGCAAAAAGAACGTCATGCTGAGCTTGCCGAAGCATCTCTACCGGGGAAGTAATTAGTTACTACTGCGGTAGAGATACTTCGGCAAGCTCAGCATGACGTTTTTGGTAAGCCCGATTTCCCACCAACCCATCAATCCACCACTCCACCAACCCATGCGTCTGCTTGTTGCTCTGGTTGCGCTGTTGCTGCTGTTTCCGCTGGGTGGGGCAGCCCCCGCGCTGCACGCCTACCATTCCACCATCACGGAGCTGCGTTACAATCCAGCCAAAAAGCAGCTGGAATTATCGGTGAAGGTATTTACTGATGATTTTGAGAAGGCCCTTTCGCAGGGCCAACCCGCCCACATCAACCTCACCGAGGCGGGACCCCGGCCGTTGGTGCTGGCCTCGGCCTACCTGCGGCGCACCCTGCAAGTGAGCACCGTGGCCGGGGCTCCGTTGCAGCTGCAAGTGCTGGGCATGCAGGCTGAGAATGACGGCTACTGGTTCTATTGCAAAGTGCCGCTGCCGGGGCCGCTGCCCGCCGTGAAGCTGCGCCAGGCGGTGCTGCTCGATGCCTTTGGCGACCAGATGAACATTGTCAACATCGATGCCAACGGCAAGAAGCAAAGCGCCCTTTTTCGCGCCGGCCACGAGCAGGAGGTGCTGACGTGGTAACGTAGCGCGGACTTTTAGTCCGCGCGTGAGTAGTTCAAGAGTCGTTCGGGTATTGTTCTTGCGCGGACTAAAAGTCCGCGCTACACCTCCACCGCCCCGCGCAGGAACTGGCAGAACGGCACCATCGCCCGAAACACCTCCACCACGTGAGCCCGAAAATCTTCGTGGCCCAACACGTTTGCATCGGTCATCAGGTGGGTAGCGGTGAAGCTTTTGTGCTTCAGCAGCTCAATTTCGGGGTGGTCGACGGAATACGTAGCAGGCGATTTCTTGAGCTTGTCGCCGCCCATGGTGCCGAAGTAGCGCTGGAAATCGGGTGCCGATAAAATGCCTTTCAGCTCGTCGGCGTTGTAGTCGATTTCCTGGCGGATGGCGGCCAGCTGTGCCTTATCGGGCATGTAGAGGCCGCCGGCAATCATCGTCTGGCCGTTGGGGCCGAGCTGGAGGTAGTAGCCGGGGGCTTCAATTTCCTTGCCGGGGCTGGCCGTG
>JAYULN010000369.1:0-10859 GCA_043763525.1 Hymenobacter sp. | reverse complement strand
ATCGAGGCCCAGCAGGTGCTCCACCACCAGCACGGCAATGGCCTGCGCTTCGGGCTCGGGGTAAAGGAGTTGCAGGCTGGCGGCGAGGGCAGCGGTGAATTCGCGGGTTGTCATCGGGGCAAATATAGGCTCCCGGCGTAGCTACGGCCCGTTCCCTACCTTCGCCCCATGAAAACCGACGATGCCCTTTTCATGCGCCGCGCCCTCGATTTGGCGCAACTCGGCACGGGCCACGCCCGGCCCAATCCGTTGGTGGGCTGCGTGGTCACGCACCAGGGCCGCATCATCGGCGAGGGCTGGCACCAGTGCTACGGCGGCCCCCACGCCGAGGTGAATGCCCTGGCCGCAGTCGCCGACCAGGCGCTGCTGCCCCACTCCCGCGTGTACGTGACGCTGGAGCCCTGCGCCCACCACGGCCAAACCCCCCCCTGCGCCGATTTGCTCATCGAAAAGGGCGTGCCCGAAGTCGTGATTTGCAACGACGACCCGTTTCCGCTGGTGGCCGGGCGCGGCATCGAGAAACTGCGGGCCGCCGGTGTTCACGTCGAAACCGGCCTGCTGGCCCCCGAAGGCCGCTGGCTGAACCGCCGCTTCTTCACCTTCCAGGAAAAAAAGCGGCCTTACCTGGTACTGAAATGGGCCGAGACCGCCGACGGATTTCTGGCCGGGCGCTATTTCCAGACGGTGCAAATCAGCGGTCCGCAGGCCGGCCTGCTCACCCACCAGTGGCGGGCCGAGGAAGCGGCCATTCTGGTGGGCACCCGCACGGCCCTGCACGACAACCCCCGCCTGAACGTGCGCGACTGGCCCGGCCCCCAGCCCACGCGCCTCGTCATCGACAAAAATATCAGCCTGCCCCCAGCGCACAACCTGCTCGACGGCTCGCAGCCCACCCTCATCTACACCTACCGCCAGCCCCGCCACGCCGCCAACCTCGACCACGTTACCCTCTCCGAAGCCGACGACCTCCTGCCCCAGGTGCTCGCCGACCTCTACGCGCGCCGCATCCAGTCGGTGCTGGTCGAGGGCGGCCCCACGGTGCTGAACGCGCTGCTGAACGCCGGCTTGTGGGACGAAATCCGCGTATTCCGCGCGCCGCTGCGGCTCGGCCAGGGCATTGCCGCCCCGCGCCTGGGCCTGAGCAGCCTGCGCGAGCGTACAACCGTGGGCCCCGACGAGCTGTTCTGGTACGTGAACGACAAGTAGCGCGGACTTTGAGAGTCCGCGCAGGAACGACACCCAAACAAAACCAACTACCCCACTCGCGGACTCTCAAAGTCCGCGCTACATCTCGCTACCTCATGGCCGAAACCCTCGCCCTCGAC
Source organism: Hymenobacter sp. (assembly GCA_043763525.1). GTDB lineage: Bacteria > Bacteroidota > Bacteroidia > Cytophagales > Hymenobacteraceae > Hymenobacter. The sequence continues at coordinate 9,534 of JAYULN010000369.1, read as the reverse complement.
CCCACGCTCACCAAAACCGAGCAGTACCGGCAGCTGCTGCCCCAAATCGAAGCCCTCACCACCGGCGAATCCGACCTCACGGCTAACCTCGCCAACACGGCCGCGGCGCTGCGCCAGGCCTTTGGATTTTTCTGGGTGGGTTTTTATGTGGTGAAGGGCGACGAGTTGGTGCTCGGCCCGTTCCAGGGGCCCATTGCCTGCACCCGCATCCGGCACGGCAAGGGCGTGTGCGGAGCCAGTTGGGCGCAGGCCCAAACCCTGCTTGTGCCCGACGTAGAAGCCTTCCCCGGCCACATCGCCTGTAGCTCCGAATCGAAGTCAGAAATCGTGGTGCCCATCCTCAAAAATGGCCAGGTAGTGGCCGTGCTCGATGTCGACAGCGACCAACTCAACGATTTCGACCACGACGACCAAGCAGCCCTGGAGCAGCTGATGCAACTTGCGGGGCAGTGGTTTTAGGACCACAGATTTGCGCGGGCTTCAGCAGATTTTACGGGCGATTATTAAAAATCAGCAAAAACAGAAAAGGCCACTTCTACAAGTGGCCTTTTCTGTTTTTGAATACCGGAAATAAATGCGAGAAGGATATTTGTGCCGACTACAAAATCCGTGAAATCCGCTAAAATCCGTGCGAATCCGTGGTCAGACCTTCAGCTGGCAGATAACCGTTTCGCCACCCTTCACTTTCTGACCGAGTTCCACTTTTATCTCCGTATCCATTGGCACGAATACATCGACGCGCGAACCGAATTTGATGAAGCCGAACTCCTCGCCCTGGCTCACTTCGTCGCCCTCGTTCACGTACCACACAATGCGGCGGGCCATGGCCCCGGCAATTTGACGGAAGAGAACCAGCGGGCCGGCATCACTCTCCACCACCACGGTGGTACGCTCGTTCTGGGTGCTGCTTTTGGGGTGCCAGGCCACCAGGTAGTTGCCGGGATGGTACTTGAAGTACTTCACGAGGCCCGAAATGGGATTGCGCGTGACATGCACGTTGATGGGCGACATGAAGATGCTGATTTGCTTGCGCTGGTCTTCAAAATATTCGGGCTCGAACACGTTTTCAATCACCACCACCTTACCATCGGCCGGGGCCAGCAGCAGGTCTTCGTGGGTGAAAAGGTGCCGGAACGGGCTGCGAAAAAATTGCAGAATCAACAGAAAGACAATAACCGTGGCCCCGGCAAACAGCCGGTTCATCAAGTCAGCCCCTTTGTTGAACTGAAATACCAGCAAGTTGAGCGCCAGCAGAACCAGCAGCGTAACAAACAGAATGCGTCTTCCTTCTTTGTGAATCTTCATAATCGCTGATTTTCGCTGATTAACCGTGATTTCGCTGATTCCAGCGTAGTCAATCGGCGCAACAATGGGTGGCCGGCAATGCCTGATAGCCAGGACAAATTACGGGCAGAAACAGCAATGGCACGAACCAAGCGGCCCGTGCCATTTCTATCATAGAACAAAATAACAACGGTTAAGGCAATTTATCACGCGACAATTTGCTTTTAATCGTCGGCTTACCGCTTGGGGCCACTATCCGCAATCGGCGAACCGAAGGACAGCGAAGTTAAATCGCGGTTAATCAGCGAAAATCAGCGATTTAGAAGCCCCCGCGAAACTTGTACGTCTGGGCCACTTTATCGATGGCCACGATGTAGGCGGCAATGCGCATCGGCACCTTGTATTTCTGGCTGGTTTCGTACACTTTCTCGAACGCGTCGTTCATGATGCGGTCGGCGCGCTCGGTCACCATGTCCAGGCTCCACTTGAAGCCCTGCTTGTTCTGCACCCACTCGAAGTACGACACCGTAACGCCGCCCGAGTTGGCCAGAATATCCGGCACGACCATAATGCCTTTCTCGTTGATAATCGGGTCGGCCGAAGCCGAAGTCGGGCCGTTGGCCCCTTCCACGATGAGCTTGGCCTTGATGTTGTGGGCGTTGTGCTCGGTGATAACATCTTCAACGGCGGCGGGCACAATCACGTCCACGTCCGAGGTCAGCAGGGCGTTCGGGTCCATCGGCGTAGCGCCGGCGAAACCTTCGAGGCGGCCGTTATGGGCATTTTTGAACGCAATAGCATCGTCGATATTGATGCCATCCTCGTTCCAGTAAGCCCCCGAAATATCGGAAACACCTTTAATTTTCACGCCCTCGGCGTGCAGCAAAATCGCGGCCCACGAGCCCACGTTGCCAAAGCCCTGCACGGCCGCCGATACTTCGGTCGGCTTCAGGCCCAGCTTTTTGAGGGCGGCCAGGGTGCTCACCATTACGCCGCGGCCGGTGGCCTCGGTGCGGCCCAGCGAGCCGCCCATTACCAGGGGTTTGCCGGTTACCACGGCCGGCGAGGTCATGCCGTTGGTTTTCGAGAATTCATCCATCAGCCACGCCATTTCGCGGGGGCCGGTGCCCATGTCGGGAGCCGGAATGTCGCGGTCGGGGCCGAACACGTCTTTCAGAGCCAGCGTGTAGCCGCGGGTCATGCGCTCGATTTCGCCGGCGCTCATCGTAGTGGGGTCGCAAATGATGCCGCCCTTGGCCCCGCCATAGGGAATATCAACCACGGCGCACTTCCAGGTCATCCAGGCCGCCAGGGCCTTCACCTCGTCGAGATGCACGTTTTTATCGTAGCGAATGCCGCCTTTGCTCGGGCCCAGAATGGTGTTGTGAATAACGCGGTAGCCTTCAAAAACGTGAATCTTGCCGTTGTCCATCGTCACCGGAATGTTGACGATAACCTGCTTGTCAGGCGCTTTGAGGACATCGTACGTGGCTTCGTCGAGGCCGAGAATTTCGGCGGCGATGTTGAAGCGCGACATCATCGACTCGAGCGGATTTTCGCGGTCCATTATCGGGGCCGGCTCTTTGTACACGGTGTGGGCTGCCATTCGGGATGGGATTGAAGTTGGAAAGTGTTGGGTGGGAGTATGCATACGGTTTAGGGGTGCAAAGGTATTGCTTTTGGTCGACCTCCGCGTTCACCGCACCCCCTGGCCCCCCGCTCCGAAAAAGAGGGGGCACCGGATACGCTCCTGAATAAACTTTTCACAAAAGAAAGAGCCCAGCGTGATGCGCGGGGCTCTTTTAGTTTTAACCTCTTCCGCCAAACCGGTGCGCCCTCTTTTTGGGAGAGGTTACCCGGCCAGAAATTGCAGCAGCGCCAGCACCGGCAGCACCAGCAGAAACGCGTCGAACCTATCGAGCAACCCGCCGTGGCCGGGCATGATGCTGCCCGAATCCTTCACGCCCACGCTGCGCTTGAGCATGGACTCGGCCAAGTCGCCGAGGGGCGCAAAAACAGCCACTGCCCCGGCCGCCACCAGGCGGTGCGCCAGCGACATATCGGGCAGCATAAAGCCAATGGCCCAGCCCACTACCAGCGTCAGCACGAAGCCACCGGACCAGCCTTCCCAGGTTTTGCCGGGCGAAATACTGGGAGCCAGTTTGTGCTTGCCAAAGGCTTTGCCAGCAGCGTACGCGCCGATATCGGAAGCCCAAATGAGGAAGAGCAGCGCGAAAATGCGGCGGTAGTCGTAGCCCGCGCCGCCCTGGGCGAGCAACGACAACAGCGCCATCGGAACGCTGATGTAAAATACCCCCATCAGCACCGCGCCCGCATTGCCAACAGGACTCGGGTAGCGGGGCCACACCAACATTTCGCGCAGCAGCAGAATGACCGGCACCAGCACGGCCAGGCCCGTCCAGAGCAGCCGCAGGTACAAGCCGTTGATTACGTTAAAAAACGCATCCAAAGCCGTGGCCGACTCGCCGCTGAGCCCGTAGCCAATGCGGGCAAACCAAAACGTACCCACAAAAACCAGCAGCCCCAGGCCCAGACCAATTCCCACGGCCGGGTGCAGGCGGCCGCCGCGCATCATGCGGTAAAATTCCCAGAGCATGACGGCCTGCACGAAGGCAAAAAACAGCCCAAACGTCCAGGGGCTGAACCAAACGCTGCCCAGCAGCAGCGCCGCCCCAATCGCGCCGTAGACGACGCGTAGGCGCAGGTTGCTGGGGCCGGCGTTTTCGGCAGGCGTTTCGGAGGGAACGGGGGGCAGCGGAGGCGTAGCGTTGAACAAATCGGGAGGGATGTAGAGCCGCATAATGGCGGCTCGTCGTTGCAGATGCGGTTTGGTTTGGGTGGTGTTGTACGGGGCCGGTCGTTCACCCGAAGGTCAGCGTAGCTAACGACGAGCCGCCATTAGGCAGCGCTACACATCGGCTTGCCGCACGGTCACGCCCTCGCTGCTGAGGGTGAGCATGGTGGTGGACGCGGCCGGGGCCGTCATGCGCTGGTGCAGGAAGTAGAGCAGTGCCACCGTGCCCACCGCCGACAGCAGCACCAGCGGCCAGGGCAGCGCCTCGTTGCCCTCGGGGTCGAAGCCCCAGCCGAACTGCCCGCGTTGGGCCAGGTATAGAATTACCAGCTGAAAGGCATTCTGGGTGAAGTGCGCGGCCATGCTTACCAGAATATTACCGCTCCAGAGGTACAGGTACCCCAGCGCCAGCCCCAGCACAAAGCGCGGCACAAACCCGAAAAACTGAAAGTGGATGGCCGAAAAAATGGCTGCTCCCAACCACACGCCCACGTGCGGCGAAAACCAGCGCACCAGGTTTTTCTGAATTACGCCCCGAAACACCAGCTCTTCGCTGATGGCCGGCACGATGGCAATGACCACCACGCCCACCCAGAACCGGCTTATCGAGTTAAACCTGGTGAGGAACTTGGTGAGGACCGCCGCCCGGTCTTCACTGGCCCGCGCCCACACCTCAAAATCGTGTAGCGGGCCAGGAAAATGTGCCCCCGCGTTCCAGGCAATGAGGCTGGACAGGAACGGCAGAATAACGACAATGAGCCCCGCCGCCGCCAGCAGCCACCACCCCGCCCCCAGCCGGCGCGGGTTGAAGTACTCGGCCCAGCCGTAGCCCAGCGCCGAAGCCAGCGCCAGCGCCCCCCCCGCGCAAGCAAAAAACAGCAGTACGCCCTGCGCCATCATCAGCAGGCCCCAACCTTCGGGGTAGGTGGTGGGGGCGGCCATCACCTGTTGCACGTCGGTCAGCGAGAGCCCGAAGCCGAATTTGGCCCACAAGAAAATGAAGGCGTAGCCCACGCAAGCCCCCGCTACTAGCAGCAGCACCAGCATTAATAGTTGCAGCCCAGGGTGCAGGGCGCGGGGCAGGAAACCTTTCATAACGGGAAAGAAGTTGGGAGGGGCGTAAATTTACCGCAGATTTAATTTAGGCTTGAATAATTCAATTCCTGAGAACGTCATGCAGAGCGCAGCGAAGTATCTTGCCCGCAGACAGCAATTCTTGACGCTCCAATGATTGAGTTAGTGGTGGCGGGCAAGATGCTTCGCTGCGCTCTGCATGACGTTCGATAACATCAATTCCCCGTGGTCAAAATAGGCAACATCCAGCTTCCCGATTTCCCGCTCCTGCTCGCCCCCATGGAGGACGTGAGCGACCCGCCCTTCCGCGCCGTGTGCAAGGCCAACGGGGCCGATTTGATGTACACCGAGTTTATTTCGTCGGAAGGCCTGATTCGGGCGGCCGCCAAGAGCCGCAAGAAGCTGGATATCTTCGACTACGAGCGGCCCATTGGCATTCAGCTTTTTGGGTCCGACGTGGACACGATGGGCGAGTGCGCGGCCATCAGCACCGAGGCCGGGCCCGATTTGATTGACATCAACTACGGCTGCCCGGTGAAGCAGGTAGCCTGCCGGGGCGCGGGCGCGGCCCTGCTTCAGGACATCCCCAAAATGGTGCTGATGACGGCCGCCGTAGTGAAGCACACCCACCTGCCCGTGACCGTGAAAACCCGCCTGGGCTGGGACGAAGGCACCAAAAACGTGGAAGAAGTGGCCGAGCGCCTGCAGGATGTGGGCATTTCGGCTCTCACGGTACATGGCCGCACCCGCGCCCAGCTCTACAAGGGCGAGGCCGACTGGCGGCTCATCGCCAAAATCAAGGACAACCCGCGCATCAAAATCCCCATTTTCGGCAACGGCGACATTACCTCGCCCGAAAAAGCCCTCGAATACAAAACCCGCTACGGCGTGGACGGCGTGATGGTGGGCCGGGCCAGCATCGGCTACCCCTGGATTTTCCGCGAAATAAAGCACTACGTGGCCACCGGCGAACTGCTGGCCCCGCCCACCCTCGAAGAGCGGGTGGCCGCCTGCCAGATGCACTTCGACCGCAGCGTGGAGTGGAAAGGCCCGAAGGTGGGCGTATTTGAGATGCGCCGCCACTACGCGCACTACTTCCGGGGCCTGGAAGGGGCCAAGGCCTGGCGCACCCGCCTGGTCGATGCCGAAACGCCGGCCGTGGTGCTGGAGATATTGCAGGAAATTGCGGCCAGCGACGCGGTGCTGGTGGGGTAAGCCTGTAGCGCGAACTTTGTAGTTCGCGTCCCCGCACCGTTACAAGCAATTTCAACGATTGCCGTTCGGGGACGCGAGCTACAAAGTTCACGCTACTACATGTCTCCGATTTACGACCAAAAGTCCCGTATCAAAATCCTGATTGCGGTGCTGGCGCTGCTCATTGGCGCGGCCACCGTCATCTACACTAACTGGCTGGTGCAGCGTGTGTCGGAGCGCGAGCAGCAGCAGATTCAGCTCTATGCCAAGGCGCAGGAGTTTATCATCAACTCCGAATCGGACTCGAATACGCTGTTCGTCTTCAATGAGATAATCGACGCGAATGCCACCATTCCGGTTATTCTCAGCGACGGCACGAACATCGTCGGGGCCAAGAACATTGCGATGCCGGCCCACCTTTCGGCCGCCGATTCGGTAACGCTGCTGGGCAGCGAGCTGCGGCTGATGAAGCAGCAGCACCCGCCCATTGTGGTGAAGTTTGGGGCGGGGCAGGTAAACTATATTTTCTACCGCGACTCGCAGCTGCTGCAACAGCTGCGCACCTACCCGCTGGTGCAACTGGTGGTGATTGGCTGCCTGGCCATCATTGCGTATTTCGCGTTCAGCTCGTCGCGCCGGGCCGAGCAAAACCGCGTGTGGGTGGGCCTGGCCAAAGAAACTGCCCACCAGCTGGGCACACCCCTCAGCAGCCTGGTGGGCTGGCAGAACTACCTGCGCGACTCGGAGCGGTTCCGCGACGAGCCCATTATCGAGGAGCTGGGCAAGGACATCCGGCGACTCGAAATCATTACCGAGCGGTTCTCCAACATCGGCTCGGTGCCGGTGCTGAAGGACGAAAACCTGTACCAAACCACCCGCAACGCTATCGAGTACCTGCAAAGTCGGGTGTCGAAAAAAGTGGTGTTCACCATTGAAACCGACCTACCGATGGATACGCCGGCCCGCATCAACGTGCCGCTGTTCGATTGGGTGGTCGAGAACATCTGCAAAAACGCCGTGGATGCCATGGAGGGCCGCGGCTCCATCACGCTGCACCTGCGGCGGGTGCGCACCCGCCGCAGCTGGTACCGGCGCGGAGCCCCGCCCCGGCAAGTCGCCATCGACATCACCGACACCGGCAAGGGCATTCCCAAAAACAAGCTCGACCGGGTCTTCATGCCCGGTTTCACCACCAAAAAGCGCGGCTGGGGCCTGGGCCTGGCCCTGGCCAAGCGCATCATCGAGAATTACCACGAGGGCAAGCTCTTCGTGAAGTGGAGCGAAGTGGGCCGGGGCACCACGTTCCGGGTGGTGCTGAACCAGTGAGTGATGAGGTGACGTGCTAGCCTGCGGGTGTAGGCCAGCCACAACGGTGGTGGCAATGCATTGGTGCAGCAGCTTACGGACTCCGATGCCACCATTAGGTGCGTCCCAAATTGGGATTATTGCTGGCGAAAGCTGCGTCACAACCTTTGAAAGGCAATTATAAATTTCCCAAAAAGATACTGTCTTTTTGGGTGTTGAAAGTGCGTAATCCCTTTGTAGCATTGCTGCATCCTTTCACACATTTTCAGCACGTTTATGAAAAAATTCAACTCATTCTTGGGGGGGGGGAGCTACTTAGCCGCCTTTTTTAGCGCGGCGCTTAGCTTCGTGGCAGCCAATGCCCCGGCGCAGGCGCAGGCACCGCAAAAACCGCTGGCAACTGTTGCCACCCCAACAACCACGGCAGCACTGGCTAGGGGACCCGGCCGAATTGTTTTTTATGGCCAATCGCCGGCCAGCACCCCTTACGGCCACGTCGACCCTATTGATGCCTGTCCCAACGTGGTGAATACGGTCTTTGCCAACGGCAACCCGGGAGGAGCCGTGAATGGCCAGCCTTACCGCTTCGAGTTTGATACGGAATGCCTGGGCAACTACTACGACAATGAACGGCCGCCCTTTATCTGGGTCATCAAGTACCTGACCGAATCGGGGCGTATCTACCAGGAGAAAATAGGCGACCTCACGAAGAACGATTATTCCAGGATGAAAATTTATTTTTACGACCGGGTGCCCTCTCTCGGTACCGCCACGAATTTGGATGCCACCAAGGCAGGGGGCAACCAGAACGTGTCGCTTAGCCCGATTACGGCAGCGGGCAACACCGCCCAGCCCGGCGAGCCTATCTATGGCATCCGCCTGGAGTGTACGGGCTACTCCTGCCAGGTGACCGACGATGTAGATGCCATTGACATTCGCTACTACAGCCGCCGCCCCGATGCCATTGCCCTCAGCAGCACGCAACCGTTGTGCCGCAACGCTGCGTATGCCATTTCGGCCAGTTCGGTGCTTGGAGCCACTAATTACCTCTGGTACACGGCCGGCCTCAACGGCGCTACTATTTCGGGGGTGAGCGGCAACAACGCCACCCTGAACCTTGGCTCGGTGCCGGCCGGCACCAACAGCATTACCCTGCGCGTAGCCGCCCAGGACAACGCACATTGCGGCGGCACCATCAGCGAGAGCCGCGACCTGACCCTGAACCTGGAACCCAGCCCGGCCACCTTGCAGGATATGCAGCTGTCCAATGGCTTGTGCCCTACTACCGGCGGTGCTGGTGGTACAGACAAAACTGTTTCGGTGGCAGTGCCAAGCACTTACGCTAACCCATCATATTCTTGGACCATTAGTGGCCCTGGTGCTTATTTCGTCAATACTGGCTCACCAACTTATCAAGGTCAGTCCTCTTCTCTCGCGGTTAAAACTCCGCAGGCTGGCGACGCAACCGTAAGCGTCTCTGCAAAAGCCAACGAATGTGGAGGTTACAGCCCGGTTTACTCAAAAACATTCCGAATCGGGTCACTGGCCCCGGTCTGTGTGCAGCCCGTTGTAGAGCGCGACCGGTGCTCCGCTGACCGTTTCGGGCTGATTTTTGAAACCGCACCATCGGGCCTGAATTATTACCCTGGCGCAATTCGTAATGTGAGCAACGGCAGCACACTTACGGTAACTCAAAATCAATCGGGCAGCCCATCATTTGGGGTAAGCTCCAACACGGCGCTCACCAGTGCCTTTTCCTTCGATTTAAGTAACTAGCCATAATTAATCAGCCAGTGTTAGGGGGCAAATTGAATGGTGTATTGCTGCCCGACGCGGTCCAGGATATGCCAGACGGCGGTTTT
>JAYULN010000368.1:0-10874 GCA_043763525.1 Hymenobacter sp. | reverse complement strand
AACAGCGAAGGCCGCCGCACCACCCCCAGCATCGTCGCCTTCCTCGACGGGGGCAAGGGCGAGCGCAAAGTGGGCGACCCGGCCAAGCGCCAGGCCGTTACCAACCCCCAGAATACCATCGCCAGCATTAAGCGCTTCATGGGCCGCCACTTCAACGAAGTAACGGCCGAGCAGAAGCACGTAGCCTACAGCGTGGTGGCCGGTGCCAACAACACCGTGGCCGTGAAAATCGGCGACCGCAACTATACCCCCCAGGAAATCTCGGCCATGGTGCTTCAGAAGATGAAGCAGACGGCGGAAGATTACCTCGGCCAACCCGTAACCGAAGCCGTTATTACGGTGCCCGCTTACTTCAACGATGCCCAGCGCCAGGCCACGAAAGAAGCCGGTGCCATTGCCGGCCTCGATGTGAAGCGCATCATCAACGAGCCCACCGCGGCTGCCCTGGCTTACGGCCTCGACAAGAAGCACAAGGACCAAAAAATCGCCGTGTACGACCTCGGCGGTGGCACGTTCGACATCTCCATCCTGGAACTGGGCGACGGTGTATTTGAAGTACTGAGTACCAACGGCGACACCCACCTCGGCGGCGACGACTTCGACCAGGTTATCATCAACTTCCTCGCCGACCAGTTTAAGTCGGACAACGAAGGTCTCGACCTGCGCTCCGACCCCATGGCCCTCCAGCGCCTGAAGGAAGCCTCCGAGAAAGCCAAAGTGGAGCTCTCCAGCTCGACCGAAACCGAAATCAACCTGCCCTACATCACTGCCACGGCCTCCGGCCCCAAGCACCTGGTGGTGAAGCTGAGCCGCGCCAAATTCGAGCAGCTCGCCGACGACCTCGTGCGCCGCTCGATGGAGCCCGTGAAAAAGGCCCTGCAAGACGCTGGTTTGTCGACTTCTGACATCAACGAGGTGATTCTTGTGGGTGGCTCCACCCGCATTCCCCGCATCCAGGAGGAAGTGGAGAAGTTCTTCGGCAAGAAGCCCTCGAAAGGTGTGAACCCCGACGAAGTGGTGGCTATTGGTGCTGCTATTCAAGGTGGTGTGCTCACCGGTGAGGTGAAGGACGTGCTGCTGCTCGACGTGACCCCGCTGTCGCTCGGCATCGAGACGATGGGCGGCGTGATGACCAAGCTCATCGAATCGAACACGACCATCCCGACCAAAAAATCAGAAACCTTCTCCACAGCTTCCGACAACCAGCCTTCGGTTGAAATCCACGTGCTGCAAGGTGAGCGCCCATTGGCCAGCCAGAACCGCACCATCGGCAAGTTCCACCTCGACAGCATTCCGCCTTCCCCCCGTGGCGTGCCGCAGATTGAGGTAATCTTCGACATCGATGCCAACGGCATCCTGAACGTGACCGCTAAGGACAAAGGCACCGGCAAAGAGCAGAAAATCCGCATCGAAGCCAGCAGCGGCCTGACCGACGACGACATCAAGCGCATGCGCGACGAAGCCGCCGCCAACGCCGAATCGGACAAAGCCGAAACCGAGCGCATCAGCAAGGTAAACGCCGCCGACTCGATGATTTTCCAGACCGAGAAGCAGCTGAAAGAGTACGGCGAGAAGCTGAGCGGTGGCAATAAAACCGCCATCGAAGGCGCGCTGGCCGACCTCAAATCGGCGCACGAAAGCAAGGATTTGGCCCGCATTGATTCGGCCATGGAGGCCATCAACGCGGCCTGGCAGGCGGCCTCGCAGGAGATGTACGCCGCCGGTGGGGCCGAAGGCGGCCAGGCCAGCGGCGACGGTTTCCCAGGCGGGGGCGACGGTCAGGCTCAGGGCGGCAACGGCCAGGGCCAACCGACCGGCGACCACGTTACCGACGTGGATTACGAAGAAGTGGACGGCAAGTAAGACCACGGATTAGCGCGGATTTTAACGGATTTCGCGGATTTTGTGGACAATTGGGAAAGGCCGGAGGCGAATGCTTCCGGCTTTTTCATTGGCCGCTTTTTAGTTTTAACCCTGTGTGCCCATTCGCGTAAGCAGGACAATGCAAACGGTGGAGCATTCTGCTGAGCTGCTGGCTACTTCGCATCTTATTTATTCTTATGAAAGTTTCTTTTTTTCGATTCTCTGTTCGTGCGCTGGTCTTTGGTTCGCTGCTCGTTGGTGCCACGCAGTGCAGCGTGAGCGAACGGGTGAAAGAAAAACCTAGTGAAAAAGCCAGCATCAGCGCTGCTTCCAGCGAAGACGAGGCCCGCGAGGACCAAGCCTACGGGCTGATGCAGTACCGTCTTAATTTCATGGACGAGGCCCGATTGGGCGGGCAGGATATCCTGTTTGTGCGCCAGGCCAGCGACCTCACTTCGCCCCAGCAGGCCAAACTGCAGGCCGCGCTGCAAAGCGGCAGCCTGCCCCTGCGCCTGCGCATGCGCGTGTACGCCCGCAACGCCAGCAAGGAAACCGTTCGCCTGCAACAGTTCGACTATCAATTGGTGCTCGACGGCCGCGAGCTGCTGGCCGGCCGCACCGCCGACAGTACGGAGGTCAAGCCCAGCTCCATTATCACGGTGCCCATTGCCGTGGATTTCAACGTCACCCCTAGTTTATTGCACGGGAGCACCCCGGCGGCTTTCGCCGCTGGCCTAACCGATTTCACCGGCAGCGCCCGGCGGCTGACCATGCGGGTCCGGCCCGTCTACATCAGCACCACGGGCCGCATTACGCAATCCGACGATTACCAGGACATTTCGTTGGTAACTGCCAAACGCACGGCCAGGCAGTAGCCAAAAAGCAACAAAAAAGACCCTCCCGCTACGTGTAGCGGGAGGGTCTTTTTTGTTGCTTTTCTGACGCTAATCGGCTGGCTGGGCGGCATCGGCAATGCCTTCTTCTATTTTCTCCGCGGCCTCCCGGTGGTCGTCGGCATCGGCGTGCTCCAGCTGGCGCTCCTGGTGCTGCCAGCCCTCGGGCTCGTAGCTGAGGCGGATGTAGATGGGGTAATGGTCGGAGCCGATGTGGGTGAGGCGCTCCAGCCGCTGGAGGCGGAAGTGGGCCGAGTGAAAAACGTGGTCGAGGGGCCAGCGCAGCAACTTGTGGTCGGCGTGGAAGGTGGGCAGCAGCCCCCGCCCGATGCGCGGGTCGAGCAGGCGCGAAATCCGCCGAAACAACTCCGAAGTGTGCGACCAGGCCACGTCGTTCAGGTCGCCGGCCACGATGGTCGGACCTTTGTGATGCTGAATAACCCGGCCCACCACCAGCAGTTCGGCATCGCGGCGGGCGCTGGTTTTCGATTCCTGCGGAGCCGGCGGCTTGGGGTGCAGAAAGTGCAGGTTCACGACCACGCCGTTGGATAGCGCCACGCAGCCGTGAAACGACGGAATGTCGGCATCCAAAATGTAGCGAATCTGGGGCTCAACCAGGGGCAGGCGCGAAAACACCAACATGCCGTAGGTATTGGGCAGGGGCGCGTGGCAGGTGTACGGGTAGTCGGCCCCGATGCGCTGGAGCTGGCTCAGCCACCAGTCATCGGTTTCCACGGCCAGCACAATGTCGGGTTGCAGCTCGCGGATGTGGCCCAGGCAGCGTGAGGCATCGCGGTTAAACATCAGCACGTTGGCCACCATAATACTGAGGTGGTTGGCCGTGTCGGTGGGGGGGCGGCTGGCGGCGGCCACCTGCTCGCGGTGCAGCGGCGTATAGGGCCAAATGCGGCTGACCTGGTACAGCAGCGCCACGGCCAGGCTGCCTGCGAAGGCAATGTGGCCCCAACCCGGCAGCCGGGGCAACACCAGCGCCGCCACCAGGCTCAGGGCCAGCGCGGCCACAATTTGTAAGCGGGGGAAATCGCACACGCGAATCCACCACGCGGTTTGGCGCAGCAGCGGCAGCAGCGTGGCAACGATGGCCACCCCACCGAGTATCCACGTGGCCCAATGGCCGATGGTGAGCGCTACGGTAAGGAAAAAGGGCATGTAAAGGGGGGTGGCCTCGCGGAGATTGTGAAGTGGCTTAGATACTATTCAAATAGCGCAACTTTCAGGTAGCGGTACGGGATGTAGCGACGCGACCCTTCGCGTTTACCGTTCGCGCCGGTTAACGATTGTCGTTCAACGCCGAGACGCGAAGGCTCGCGTCGCTACATCCCCTACCGCAACTTGAGAACCGCTCTAGGTCGTCAGGCTGAGCTTGCCGAGGCATCTCTACCGCAGTAGTAAATCTGATTAGTTGCGCGGTAGAGATGCTTCGACTGCGCTCAGCCTGACCGTTCTACTTTTTGTCGTTCTGTTTTACCGTTCTGTTTACGGATATGTTCAGCTAGGCCCTTACACATCGTCCTGAAAACCGCCTTTGCGCAGCTCCTCGATGGTACGCATCACCCGGTCTTTGAGCGTGGTGCGGTATTTCTCCAGCGCGTCGACCAGGCGGGCGTTATTGAGGGCCAGTATTTGGGTAGCCAGCACGGCGGCATTGGCAGCGTTGTCGAGGCCCACCGTGGCCACGGGCACCCCGGCCGGCATCTGAATCATGCTCAGAATCGAATCGAGGCCCTGAATGGACAGGGTGCTGTTGATGGGCACCCCAATAACGGGCAGCGTGGTGAAGGCCGCCACCATACCGGGCAGGTGGGCCGCCCCGCCCCCGCCGGCAATCAGCACGCGCAGGCCACGCTTGCGGGCACTTTCCGAATACTCCACCATGCGGTGGGGCGTGCGGTGCGGCGACACCAGCGTGATTTCGTAGGAAACGCCGAACTGCCGGAGCACGTCAGCGGCGGCCGACATAATTTTCAAATCCGACTTCGACCCCATAATAATGCCCACCAGAGCCGTTTCGGTGATGGGGCGGTCGTCGTCGTGGCCGGTTGTAGGGGCCGTTGCGGAAGCGTCAGGAATCATTGAGAAGGGCGCAAAAAGAGCCGGGAGCACACCAAGCGGCGCGCCACCGTACTGTTGAGGCAGCAAAATAAGACTTTTCCGTCCGGCCCGGCCCTTCTCCTACCTTTGTGCCCTATGGAAATTCTGCTGGCCACCTTCACTACCCTGTTTTCCATCGTCAATCCGTTCGGGGCGATGCCGGTTTTTCTCACCCTCACGGCCGGCGAACGGGCTTCCGAGCGTGCCCGCACGGCCCTGCGGGCCTGCATCTATATGGTGTGCATTCTGACGGTGGCCTTCTTCGGCGGGCAGTACATTCTCAACTTTTTTGGCATCAACATTCAACACCTGCGCATCGCGGGCGGCATTCTGCTTATGCGCTCGGCTTTCGAATTGCTCACGCCCGGCGGCAACCGCGACCGGGTGGGCCCCGATGCGCTCGAAGAAAGCAAGCAGAAGGACGACATTAGCTTCACGCCCCTGGCCATGCCCATGCTGTCGGGCCCCGGCTCCATGGCCATCTGCATCGGCCTGATTCGGCCCACCTACGTGGACAAGGCCATGACCGTGGCCGGCTTCGCACTGGTGGCGCTGGCGGCTTTCATTATTCTACTGTTTTCGCTACGCCTCACCCGCTTTCTGGGCAAGCCGGGCATGGCGGCCATGGCCCGGATTATTGGGTTTATCACGCTGGCCATTGGAGTCAACTTTCTGGCTTCGGCCATCGGGGTGCTGTTTCCCGGCCTTAATCACTGATTACCGCTGATTAACCGTGATTTCGCTGATTTTTTCTTTTTCCGGCGTGTGAGTTCGTGTGATGGTTGATAGTAAATACCTACTGTCTGGTGTTACCGAACAGGTTATTGGCTGCGCGATGCGGGTGCATAGCGGCTTGGGCAACGGGTTTCCCGAGGTTATCTACCAACGGGCTTTAGCCCTTGAATTAGAAGCCAGCGGCGTTGACTTCACACGGGAAAAAGAGCAACCCATTTACTATCGTGATGTGCGTATCGGCTCGCGCATCGTCGACTTTCTAATTCAGGATAAGCTGCTGCTTGAGCTAAGTATTCGGACATAAGTATTCGGCAGTAATACCCAATGTTAAATCTTGATTGACAGCACTTTGATGTCTGACTACTGACTACTTAATACTGGCTACCTACTTAAAAGCAACTTCGGAATTAACTGACTCTCATTTCGCCCAAATCATCAATTATCTCACCGCATTCAAGCTCGAAGTTGGCTTACTGATTAATTTTGGTCAAAAGAGCCTTCAGTACCGCCGCTTCATCAAAACCAAACCCTGAAAACGGCGGCTTCTTTCTCCTTACATCGCGAATCAGCGAAATCACGGTTAATCAGCGAAAATCAGTGTTAAAAAACGACCTTTTCCTCCGCGCGGCCCGTGGCGAAGCCACCGAGCGCACCCCCGTCTGGCTCATGCGCCAGGCCGGCCGCATCCTGCCCGAATACCGCGCCCTCCGCGCCCGCCTCTCCGGCTTTAAGGAGCTGGTGGAAACGCCCGCCCTGGCCGCCGAAGTCACCATCCAGCCCGTCGATGCGCTCGACGTGGATGCCGCCATCATCTTCTCCGACATCCTCGTGGTGCCCGATGCCATGGGCCTGCCCTACGAGATGGTGGAAGCCCGCGGCCCCCTGTTTCCCACGGTCATCAAGTCGACCGCCGATGTGGCCAAGCTCCGCGTGCCCGACCCCGAAGAAGGCCTCGGCTACGTGCTCGAAGCCATCCGCATCACCAAAAAGGCCCTTAATGGCCGGGTGCCGCTCATCGGTTTCGCCGGCGCACCCTGGACGATTCTAGCCTACATGGTGGAGGGCCACGGCTCCAAAACCTTCAGCAAAGCGCGCGGCATGCTCTATCGCGAGCCCGCCCTGGCCCACCAGCTGCTGGCCAAAATCACGGCCACGACCATTGCCTACCTGAAGGCGCAGGTGGCCGCCGGGGCCCAGGTGGTGCAGGTATTCGATTCGTGGGCCGGCATCCTGCCCCCCGACCACTACCGCGAATTCTCGACTCGCTACATCGCCGAAATCTGCGAAGCGCTGGCCCCGCTGGTGCCCGTTACCGTATTTGCCAAAGGCGCGTGGTGGGCCGTGCCCGATTTCGCCGCCATGCCCTGCCGCACCATCGGGCTCGACTGGAACCAGGACCCCGCCCAGGTACGCCTGCAAGCCGGCGACAAAACCCTGCAAGGCAACCTCGACCCCTGCGCCCTCTACGGCACTCCCGCCCAGGTAAAAGCCGCCACCGAAACCATGCTCCGCCAGTTCGCCGGCGGCCCCCACATCGCCAACCTCGGCCACGGCGTGTACCCGGATACTAATCCGGATAACGTGCGCGTGTTCGTGGAAACGGTGAAGGCGTGGCGGGGGTAAAAAGCTGCATTTAATAGCAGACCCGTGTACATCCATTTACTAAATATTCCTTCATTATTCGGCATCAGCATTGAAGTATATTTCATTGTTGCTCTCCTAGCCACGCCTTTTTCCTTCTTATGGCGCAAACAGTTTAGAAAATTTTATGATTCTAAGCTGTCATTAGCGTTAGTTTCTTGCCTAACTGCGCTTGTTACAGCCGCTGTCTTTTATACAGCTTTGGGCCTTGTCGTTTTTGCGGCAGTCAGCTATTATCCCAGAAGTGAGTTTAATAAAGACCGATGGATTGCAGAAAAGGAAAAGCGCTATGAGCTTTCAGGAGATATTATTGAAAGCGGAATGCTGATTGGCAAATCCAAAAAGGAAGTCAAACAGCTACTAGGCGAGGATGAAAATATTGAAGAAAATAACGACTACTGGAAATACGATTTAGGTTTTGTGCCTTTAGCTGGAGGCATAGACCCAGATATGTTGGACATCTATTTCCAAGATGGCAAAGTCATCAAAGTAGGCCAACATCAAACCTAAACACCAATAAATTTTATGGACGTAACAGACAGCAACGGCACCCTACTTGCCGAAGGCGACTCGGTCACCCTCATCAAAGACCTCAAAGTGAAAGGCTCGTCGCTCACGCTCAAACGCGGCACGGTGGTCAAAAACATTCGCCTCACCAACAGTGCTAGCGAAATAGAAGGCCGGGCCGGCGGCAGCACGATGGTGCTGAAAACCGAGTTTCTGAAGAAGGCTTAATGACGTAGCGCGGACTTTGTAGTCCGCGTCCCCAGCGGACACTCGCACGATTCTAACGGCGCGGGGACGCAGACTACAAAGTCCGCGCTACTGCTACCGTAGCCCCGCTTCTTCCGCTTCTTCCAGCAGCCGTTGTTTCTCCACAGGCACCACGCCTACTTGCTCGCAAACCAGCCCGCCGCCCAGGTTGGCCAGCGCCGCCGTGAGGGCCGCCGGCTGCCCCAGCGCCACGCACAGCGCGGCAATGCTGATGACGGTATCGCCCGCGCCCGACACGTCGGAAATAGTGCGCAGATGGGCCGGTAGGTACGTTTTAAGGCCGTCTTCTTGGGCAAATACGCCGTGCTCCGATAGTGTAACCAGTACGATTTCGGGCGTTAGCTCCTCGCGCAGCCGGGCCACGGCGGCTTCAAAACCGGCGCGGTCGGCGTTCGGCTCGCCGAATTCCAGCTTCAGGCCCTCGCGCAGCTCTTTCAGGTTGGGCTTGAAGAGGGTGCAGTGGCGGTAGGCCAGAAAATTCTTTTTCTTGGGGTCGACCACCGTGGGAATGTTGCGCTGGCGAGCGCGGGCAATGCACTCCGTGATGATGGCCTCGCTGAGCACGCCCTTGTCGTAATCCTCGAAAATGACCACGTCGGCGCGGGTGAGCAAGTCGTCGTAGGCGGCCAGGAGCTGGGCGCTTTCGTCGGTATTCAGGTCGGTTTCTACTTCCGAGTCGATGCGCAGCAACTGCTGCCCGTGGGCCAGGATACGCTGCTTCACGGTGGTGGGCCGGTGCTCGCTGCGGATGAGGCCGTCGGCGGGAAGGCCGCTTTCGTGGAGCAGCTGCAGGAGCTGGTCGCCCCCGGCATCGGTCCCGATGACGGCGCACAGCAACGGGATTGCTCCCAGGGCCTGCACGTTCAGGGCCACGTTGGCAGCCCCGCCGAGGCGGTTTTCGGTGCGGGCTACATGCACGACGGGCACGGGGGCTTCGGGCGAGAGACGCGTGGCGCGGCCCCACACGTAGGCATCAACCATCACGTCGCCGATGATGAGGACGCGCAGGTTGTTGAATTGCTGAAAAAGGTCGGTGAGATTCAATGAAGAATGAGGAATGTGGAATGAAGAATGAGGAGGTAGATTAGGGAATTCTTCATTCCTCATCCCTCATTCTTCATTAATTTAGCCAGGCTGGCTTTGATGCGCTTGAAAGCTTCCATCAGCTTATCATCGGCGGCGGCGGTGCTGAAGCGCATGCACTCGGGCGCGCCGAAAGCATCGCCTGACACGGCCGATACCAGTGCATCATTCAATAAGAAAATGGCCAGGTCCGACGAGTTGCGGATGGTGCTGCCATCGGGCGCGGTGCGGCCGAAGTAGGCCGATACTTCCGGGAAGATGTAGAAAGCCCCGCTCGGAGTGGGCGTATTGAAACCGGGGATGTCCTTCGCAATGCCGAGCACCAAATCGCGGCGGCGGCGGTAGGCCGTCACCATCTCATCGGCCGAGGCACGGCCGCCGCGCAGGGCCGCCAGGCCGGCCCGCTGCGAGATGGAGCAGGTGCCGGACGTAATCTGGCTCTGCATTTTCTCGCAGGCGGCGGCAATGTCGGGGCAGGCGGCCAGGTAGCCCAGGCGCCAACCCGTCATGGCGTAGCCCTTCGAGAAGCCGTTCACGGTGATAACCCGGTCCTTGATTTCGTCGAAATTGGCCAGGCTGGCGTGCTCGCCCACGAAATTGATGTACTCGTAAATTTCATCGGCCAGGGCGTACACCTGCAGGTGCCGGGCCAGCACGGCGGCAATTTCACCCAGCTCATCACGGCTAAAAACCGCGCCCGTGGGGTTGCACGGCGACGAGTACATGATGAGCTTGGTGCGGGGCGTGATGGCGGCTTCGAGCTGCGCGGCCGTCACTTTGTAGTCGTTTTCGAGGGAGCCTACCAGTGTTACGGGCGTGCCCTCGGCCAGCTTCACCATCTCCTCATAGCTCACCCAGTAAGGCGCGAAAACGATGACCTCATCGCCCGGATTCACTAGACTCATCACGGCATTGGCCAGGGCCTGCTTGGCCCCGGTGCTTACCACAATCTGATTGGGCAGGAAATTGAGCTGGTTGTCGCGCTTGAATTTGTCGCAGATAGCCTGCCGCAGCTCCGGAATGCCGGGCACGGGCGTGTAGAACGTGTAGCCGTCATCGAGGGCCTGCTTGGCGGCATCCTTAATGTACTGTGGGGTTTGAAAATCGGGCTCGCCGAAGCTGAGGTTGATGACATCGAAACCTTTGGTCATCAGCTCACGGGCCTTTTTGGCCATGGCAATGGTGGCCGATTCGTTCATCGCCAGCACACGGTTGGCGAGCGGTGAAACGGCAATTAGCGTGGCAGTATCAGACATGAGGAACAGGGGATGGGAATGGGGTACAAAGCTACGGCAGGGGCCGCAGTAGCGCGGACTCGCAACGTCAGCGCTATATCGCGCTACTACCCTACTGCCCCAGCCGCTGCCGGCAGCGCCACAACACGCTCAAATCCGTGCCCGGCTCGTAGTCCTTGGCATACAGCAGCTCCAACCGCCGGAGGGTAACCTCGTTCAACGGCGCGGCCGATACGGCCGCATCGGCGGGCGACACCACGGCGGGTACGGCGCGGGCCGGGCCATCGGTGTAGCGCAGGCCCACCCAGGTGCGGCGGCCCAGCAGCACGGCTACGCAATTGCGCAGGAAACCGATTTTATTCGATTGAAACCAGATGAGCAGCGGGGCCAGCAGCAGTAGCCCGGCGCTGGTCAGCACGTCGAGCAGGCGCTTGGCGCGGGCTTGCCGGGGCTGGTAGAGATTCAGGGCAATGTCGAGGGTGTAGTAGTCGCCGGGTGCGTCTTTGCTGCTGCTGCCGATGATGTACTGGCTGTCTTC
>JAYULN010000367.1:0-1745 GCA_043763525.1 Hymenobacter sp. | reverse complement strand
AGTACGGACTATTGCCATAGGCAGTTTGCAGCGTGCGCCAATGCCGGTGAATCCAGTTCTGCCGGTAGTCGATTTCGATGGCCGAAGATTTTACTTTTCCGGCCCGGTTGCCGTCGATAACCGGCACCGTGAGGGGCTGCACCCCTTGGGCCGTGCGAATGAGGCAGCGGTTGCGGTAGGTTTGCTTGCGGTAGTGCTCGTGGGCTTCGAGTAACAGGCCATCGGCGCGGAGCAGCTCGGCAAACAGGGCGGCCGGCGGGTGGTAGTGGAGTTCGGAGAGGATAATCATGGATTGTAGGCAGGGGGTAGCACGGCACATGCAGAACATTATGCTGAGCGGAGCATCTTTACCGCAATAGTAAACCTAATTACTGCTGCGGTAAAGATGCTTCGCTCCGCTCCGCATGACGTTCTTTCTACTCGTCGCCGCCCTGGCCTTTGCTGCGCTCGGCTTCGAGAAAGTACGCGCCGCCCACCACCAGGCGGGTGGTGTCGGCGAGCGGGTCGAGCGGGCGCACGGCCACCTGGCCCTGGTCGGTGGGGCCGGGGCGCAAGCGGAAACGGTGGAAGGTGCTGCCCTTGGCATCGGCCTTCACCTGATAATAGGCGTAGCTGACCTCGCCGCCCGGCACGAGGGCATCTTCGGGCAGGGTGCGTTGGGGGGCGCGGCCGGTGAGGATGCGGGCACTAACGTATTGGCCGGGCAGCAGGGCGGCCGTGGCGGCGGCCTGGGGGCCGGTGTTGTGCAAGTGGGCATGCACGCTCACGGTGCGGCCATCGTCGTCGAAGGCTTTGCCCACCAGAAACACGGTGGCGGCCAGCGGCGCGGCCCCCGCGCCCTGGGCCGGCACCCGGAACAGAATATCCTGGCCGACTTTCACCTTGGCGATGTCGCGCTCAAAAACTTTCAATTCCAGGTGTAAATCGGAGCGGTCCACCAGCTCAATCAGCACATCCTGGGGGTTCACAAACTGGCCGGGGTTGGCCCGCACCGCCTTCACGTAGCCACCAATGGGCGCCACGAGCGGCACGCTGGGGCGGATGTTGCTGGCGTTGATGCGCTCCGGATTAAGACCGATGAGGCGGAGCTGGGCGGCGAGGCTGCCGGCGGCGGCCTGCTCGGTGCGCAGCTCGGCAGTGGCCTGTTGCAGCTTGCGACGGGCCCCCACATCTTCGTCGTTGAGGATTTGCTGGCGGCCGGTTTCCTGGGTCAGAAATACGATGCGGGCCTTGCTTTGCAGGTAATCCTGCTGGAGCCTGAGGTACTCGGGGCTGCGCAGCGTGGCGAGTACGCTCCCCCGCGCTACGTGCTGGCCGGGCAACACGGGCAGGCTGAGGACATAGCCGCCCATGATGGCCGTAACGGATACGCGGTGGCTGGGCGGCACGTCAATCTGGCCGGTAGCCTGCACTTCGGTGCCCAGGTCGCGGCGGGTGAAGGTGCCCAGCTCGATACCGGCCGCTTGCAGCTGGGCTTTGGTGAGGAAAACTTCGTCGGGAGCACGGGGCGGGGGCGGGGCGGGCTTGTCGGCAGTGGAGTCGGTTTTGCTACCGCAGGCGCTGAGGAAGGGGAGGAGGAGGAGGAGCGGGAGGCGTTTCATGTTGGGAGAAGTTCTATCGGTTTTGAGGGAACGGTCATGCTTCGACAAGCGGACACCAGATGAGCATGACTGTTCTTTATTATTGTTCTGCATCGTTGCCAGCCAAAGCCTGGATATTGGCCACCAGCTCGTTGTACTGCCGCA
>JAYULN010000366.1:0-1747 GCA_043763525.1 Hymenobacter sp. | reverse complement strand
CGACGGCGGAGCCGGCCGTCCGACCGGTTGGGGTGGGAACGATGGTGGCACGACTGGCGTAGGCGGTGCAAACGACAACCGGTCGGACGGCTCCGCCGTCGGACCGGGGCACGGACACCAATCGGGAAACCGCTCTAGGATGCTTCTTTCGTCAGCATGACATTCATTTTGCTCACTGCTCACTGCTCACTGCTCACTGCTCACTGCCAATTGAACAACCCCACCTTCCCCTTCGCCGGCCGCACCTACACCTACGACCCCGCCGCGCCCATCGACATTTCCCTGCCCCTGGCCCCTGGCCTCGACAACCAGCCCAACTGCTTCTGGGCCGAGCCAGTGCAGTTCGACACCATCCAAGTGGGCCGTTTTGTGGGCAGTGTGGCGCTGGGCGGCAGCACCAACTACCAGCGTGTCCACGTCACGCCCCACGGCAACGGCACCCATACCGAATGCTACGGCCACATTTCCCCCGACCCGGCCATCACGCTCAATCAGTGCCTGCGCCGTTTCTTGTTCGTGGCCCGGCTGGTGAGCGTAGCCCCGGTGCCCCAGGCCAGCGGCGACCTGGTGGTGCTGCTGGCCGACGTGCAGGCCGCCCTGCTAGCCCAGCCCGACCGTGCCATTCCCGAAGCTCTGGTCCTTCGCACTTTGCCCAACGATGCGGCCAAGCGCCACCGCCAGTACTCCGGCACCAACCCCACCTACATCGAGCCCGCCCTGGCCGAGTGGCTGGTCGAATACAACGTCCAGCACTTCCTGCTCGACCTGCCCAGCGTCGACCGCGAAGAAGATGCCGGCCAGCTGCTGGCCCACCATGTCTTCTGGCG
Organism: Hymenobacter sp.; assembly: GCA_043763525.1. Lineage (GTDB taxonomy): Bacteria > Bacteroidota > Bacteroidia > Cytophagales > Hymenobacteraceae > Hymenobacter. Next base: position 920 of record JAYULN010000366.1, on the reverse strand, counting down.
CTACCCCGCCCAGCCCCGCCGCGAAGCCACCATCACCGAGCTGATTTTTGTGCCCGACGAAGCAGCCGATGGCCTCTACTTACTCAATATCCAAATCACCAGCCTGGAAATGGATGCTAGTCCGAGCAAGCCGGTGCTGTACCGGCTAAATGCGGTGTAGCACATTCAGCCCCATACCAGTAAGGCTGCCCCGAAAGAGGCAGCCTTATTTAATCAACCGACCCAGGCAATTAAGCCGGTACCGAAACTACTTCGCGGGGAATCACGGTCACGAACGAACGGTCTTTGCGGCCCTTGCGGAACTGCACTTCACCGTCGACCAACGCGAATAGCGTGTGGTCTTTGCCCATGCCAACATTGGCACCGGGGTGATGAGCCGTACCGCGCTGACGCACGATGATGTTGCCGGCAACGAGGGCCTGGCCCCCGAAAATTTTCACGCCGAGACGTTTGGAATGAGATTCGCGGCCGTTGTTGGACGAACCGACACCTTTCTTGTGAGCCATCTTGTTATTAGTGCTTAGTTATTGGTGCTTGGTGCTTGGCTTTTGTTTGCGCCGGACTTGTTCAACGAACTAAGCACCAAGCACCAACAACCAAGCACCAAATTAGCCGATGCTGTTAATCATTACTTTGGTGAACGACTGGCGGTGGCCGTTCATCTTCTGGTAGCCCTTGCGGCGCTTCTTTTTGAAGACGAGCACCTTATCACCCTTCACGTGGGCGAGAATGGTGCCTACTACGGCTACGTTCAACTCGGGCGCACCGATGGTCAGGGTGCCGTTGTCATCGGTCAGCAGGGCGTTGCCCAGCGTAACGATGTCACCGACGTTGCCGGCCAGTTTGTGAGCATAAACGAATTTGTTGGCCTCAACCTTGGTCTGCTGGCCAGCTATGTTGACAATTGCGTACATCAGCTT
>JAYULN010000365.1:0-4348 GCA_043763525.1 Hymenobacter sp. | reverse complement strand
AAACGGCCTGGAGGTGTTCAAAAAATCGAAAAGCGGCTGTTACTAAAGTGCCTCCAGAGGCTGGAAACACAGTTTAATATTTTGGTGCGGTTGCCCTGTTCCCCAACTGTTGAGTCGTTGCTCTGGTCCGACCGCCGGAGGTGGTCCGACCGGTTGTCGGGCGGCGGGAATCGTTGAGACGACGACCAGACGACCAGACCAGACGATAACCGGTCCGACCGCCGGAGGCGGTCGGACCGGACCGTTTCAGCGGCAGCCTGCAAATTTGGGTAAGGCCAAGACCAAGACCAGTGGGTCAGGGCTTGAATGCCTCGGCAAGATTCACCCGTTATGTTGGAGCTATGGCTGCCCCTGCGGGGGGAGCATTTGTAATAATTCAGAAAGCCGTTTATCGGAAATATTCTCCTGCTCCGACTTGTCATAAATTGATAGCAGAAACACGGTTTCCGACAGGGCTACCACGCAGGTAATCACCCGTGCGCCGCCGCTGTTGCCCTTGCCTTTGCTGGCAATTTTTAGGCGAATTTTATAGCATTTTCGCTCAATTGGTGTCCCCATGACTGGATTTGCAGCCAACTATTCAAACAGCTGCTGAAGCTCACCATCCAGCGAATCATACCTTTTACAGCGGTTCCCAGGTCAGGGTACGTGTCCCGGTCCGACGGCGGAGCCGTCGGACCGGGACACGGGTGCGCCGGCTGGGCCAGTCGTTCAGCCCTCGTTCCAGCAACAACCGGTCCGACGGCGGAGCCGTCGGACCGGGATACGTACCCTGTTGTGAAATCTGCTCTAAACAGGCGCTTAACTTCCCGAGTGAAAGGTGGAACGGAGATAAGTTTATTCACTACGGACTTCCTTCCAAAAGTCCTCCATTGTCGTGGCCTCTTTGCGACCGGCGAGAATTTCCTGCATTTCCAGCACCGCATCCAGCATATTTGTCTCGCCCCGGTTTTGGGGAACAAGCGAGACTAGTCCTTTGCCCTCTGCGGTCGGTGCCGGCTTATTCGAGCGAGCTGAAGCAGCATCAGGCAACACCCTGGTTTTAATTTTCGTCTTTTTGAAGAGGGCCGTCAGGAGTTGCAAATCAGCTTCTGAAGTCGGGGTAACGAGCAGCGAATCCATGCCGAAAAAGCAAACGCGCAACCCCGCGACTACCTATGCCGAAAACGACGAGCCGCAGCCGCAGGTGCTCTTGGCCTGGGGGTTGTTGAATACGAAGCCACGGGCATTGAGGCCGTCCTGAAAGTCGACTTCCATGCCCAGTACGTACATGGCGTGCTTTTTATCCATGATGAGCTTGAGGCCGTCGAGGTCGTAGGTTTCGTCGGCATCCTTGGCTTTGTCGAAACCGAGCAGGTAGCTCATGCCCGAGCAGCCGCCGCCCTGCACGCCAATGCGCAGGCCGTAATCGGCCGGCACGTTCTTCTCCTGGATGATGTTTTTTACCTCTACCACGGCGCGGTCGGTGAGGGTGATGGGGGCGAGGGTGGCAACAGCAGCCATAGATGAGACGATTTAGAAGTAGGTGGGCGACAAAGATACGGCGGCTGCCGGAGTGGCTCATGGCGCGGCGCTGGAGGAGAAACAGCAGTTGGGGGCCGGCAGTTCACGGCGTAATTTTGTGTGCTGTCATTGCTTTTAAGAACGTCATGCAGAGCGCAGCGCAGCATCTTTACCGCTTCGTTGCTTCGATTGATTACTGCTGCGGCAAAGATGCTCATTATCTGCTTGATGCGTAGAATACGCTGCATGACGCTCTCCTCTCCTCAAATTAACTCTCCTGAATGGATTCCACGACTTATTTCTTCGACCTGCTGAAAATTATTTTGCCCGCCCTCACCGTGGCTGGGGCTATCTATTTCCTCTTCCGCGAATTCCTGGAAAAAGAGCAGCAGCGCCGCCTGATTGAAATGCGGCTCGAAAGCAACAAAACCACGCTGCCCCTGCGCCTACAGGCCTACGAGCGGGTGGTGCTGTTTCTAGAGCGCATCTCGCCCAACAACATTCTTGTGCGCCTGAGCAGCGGCGGCATCACGGCCCCCGAGTTTCATCGCCTGCTGCAACAGGAAATCCGGGCCGAGTACGAGCACAATCTTTCGCAGCAGCTCTACATTTCGGGCGATGCCTGGACGCTGGTGAAGGAAGCCAAAGAAAACGTGCTTACAATGGTGAACCGGGCCTTTCACGGCATTCAAAACCCGGCCCAGGCGCGGGGCACCGAGTTGGCCAAGCGCATTCTCGAAGGGTTGATGATGGACGGGGCCGAGCCGACCGCGCAGGCCCTGGCCGTGGTGAAGAACGAGGCGGCCGGGCTGTTTTAGAACCGGGTAAGAATGAACGACAAACTCCCCTCCTTTTTTCAAGGAGGGGAGTCTTTGCGTAGCAAAAACGGGGGTGGTGCAGTCGTTGCACGATGGCCGAACGACCGGCAAAGAACGACATAGTAGTCATCGTTTGGGTAGCGTGCAACGACTGCACCACCCCCGTTTTTGCTACGCAAAGACTCCCCTCCTTGAAAAAAGGAGGGGAGTGGTGTTCTACACCGCCACGCTCACAGCCTCAATGGCTTTACGGTAACATTCCTCATACAGCGGCACAATATTCTCCACGGCAAATTCCTCGGCACGCGTGCGTGCGGCGGCTTTGAAGCGCGGCAAATTCTCGTCATCCAGCACGTAGAGGGCATTTTTCACCATATCGGCCACATCACCTATTTCGCTCAGCATGCCGGTTACGCCATGCACGTTCAATTCGGGGATGCCGCCGGCGTTGGTGCTCACCACGGGCACTTCGCAGGCCATGGCTTCGAGGGCGGCCAGGCCGAAGCTCTCGTTTTCCGAAGGCATCAGGAACAGGTCGCCCACGCTCAGCACTTCTTCCACGGCTTCGAGCTTGCCCAGGAAGCGCAGGTCGCGGTGGACATCGAGGTCGCGGGCCAGCTTTTCCATGCGGTTGCGGTCGGGACCGTCGCCCACGAGCAGCAGCTTAGCCGGAATCTGAGCGCGCACGCCCACGAAAATCCGTAGCACGTCTTCCACCCGCTTCACGGTGCGGAAGTTGCTGGTGTGGATGAGCAGCTTCTCGCCCTCGGGCGCGATAGCCGCCCGGAAATGGCTTTTTTCCTGCTTCTTGAAACGGTGCAGGTCGATGAAGTTGGGAATGACGGTGATGTCTTTCTCAATGGCGAAGTACTCGTAAGTTTCGCGCCGCAAATCGGCCGAAACGGAGGTCACGCCGTCGCTCTGGTTGATGCTGAACGTAACCACCGGCTCGAAGCTGGCATCCTTGCCCACCAGCGTAATATCGGTGCCGTGCAGCGTCGTCACCACCGGAATCTGGATGCCCCGGGCCCGCAAAATCTGCTTGGCCATGTAGGCCGCCGAGGCGTGCGGAATGGCGTAATGCACATGCAGTACGTCGAGCTTCTCGTTCTGCACGATGTCGACCATTTTGCTGGTGAGAGCCAACTCGTAAGGCGGAAACTGGAAGAGCGGGTAGGCCGGCACGTACACCTCGTGGTAGAAGAGGTTCTCGTTGAAGAAATCGAGCCGCACCGGCTGGCTGTAGGTAATGAAATGCACGCGGTGGCCGCGCTGGGCCAGGGCCTTGCCCAACTCCGTAGCCACCACGCCGGAGCCGCCAAACGTGGGATAACAAACGATACCGATATTCATAGAGGAGCTAACGCGAAAATGAGCCGCGCGTTCTGCCTAACCGGAATTGGGTTGGGATGTTGGCAGACCGGGCGACAGAATGTCCGCCAAGTAAGAGCCAGTATCTGTAGAGGCGTATCCTTGCGTCTCGTCGTTGAACGACTGGCGTTGAAGTTATCTAACTGCTGTTACGCGGTAGGTTGTAGCGCGAACGGTGTCGTTCGCGTCCCCGCGCCAGCAAAGTCGCCCGAACGGCACGCGAACGCGAACGACACCGTTCGCGCTACGCCCCCAGCGGCGCTTAAACCAAGGCCCGGCGTAACAGCAGTTATCTAATGAGTATGTTCAACGGTGAGACGCAAAGATGCGCCTCTGCATCGGCTTTATCCGCTTTACTGTTTGCCCGCAGCCAGCGACTTATAAATCACCTCCTGAATGCGGGTGCGGATGTTGTACTGGCGCAGCTTATTGTTGCCCGCATCCGGATAAACGCGGTTCGAGAGGAAGATGTAGAGAATCTGATTGTCGGGGTCCATCCACACGCAGGTGCCGGTGAAGCCGGTGTGGCCGAAGGTGCTGGCCGGGGCCAGGCTGCTGGTGGGGCCTTCGGGCTTGCTGGGGTCGCCGTGGTCCCAGCCCAGGCCGCGCCGGCTGCCGGCCGACTGGGGCCGCGCAAACTCCGTAACCACCGGCGA
>JAYULN010000364.1:0-4353 GCA_043763525.1 Hymenobacter sp. | reverse complement strand
GCAATGCCTACGACGCGGCCGTGGCCGTGCAGTTTGCGCTGGCCGTGGTGCTGCCCGTGGCCGGCAACGTGGGCGGGGGCGGCTTCCTGCTCTACCGCGACCGCAATGGCTCGGCCGGCAGCCTCGATTTCCGCGAAACGGCCCCCGCCGCGGCCCGTCGCGACATGTACCTCGACAAGCAGGGCAACGTGATTACGGGCCTGAGCACCGCCGGCCCGCTGGCCGTGGGCACGCCCGGCACGGTGGCCGGCATGGCGGCACTGCACAAGCAGCTGGGCAAGCTTTCGTGGCCCTCGCTGGTGCAGCCAGCGGTGGCCTTGGCCGCCAAAGGCTTCCGCCTAACCGAGAAAGAAGCCGCTGGCCTGAACCGCAACCAAGCTGATTTTCTGAAATACAACGTCGGCAGCACCCCCGCCTACCTGCGCCCCGGCGGTGGCGACTGGAAGGCCGGCGACACCCTGCGCCTGCCCGAGCTGGCCGCCACCCTGAGCCGCATCCGCGACCAGGGCCGGGCCGGCTTCTACCAGGGCGAAACCGCCCGCCTGCTCCTCACCGAAATGCAGCGCCGGGGCGGCCTGGTGCGCCAAAAAGACCTCGACGGCTACCAGCCCAAATGGCGCGAGCCCCTGCACGGCAAGTACCGCGACTACGAAGTCATCACGATGCCGCCGCCCAGCTCGGGCGGTGTGGCCCTGCTGCAAATGCTGCAAATGCTCGAGCCCATCGACCTGGCCCAGGCCGGCTACCACACGCCCCTGGCCGTGCATTACATCACCGAGGCCGAGCGGCGCGTGTACGCCGACCGCGCCACCTACCTCGGCGACCCCGACTTCGGTAAAGTGCCCGTGCTCAAGCTGCTCGACCTCGACTACAACCGCGGGCGGGCTGCCACCATGCGCACCCGCGGCCGCGCCACGCCCAGCGCCGAGGTAACGGCCGGCAAAGGCCTGCCCGGCTACGAGAGCAACGAAACCACCCACTACAGCATCGTCGATGCCTTCGGCAACGCCGTGAGCTGCACCACCACCCTCAACGGGGCCTACGGCAGCCACGTGGTGGTGCCCGGCGCAGGCTTTTTGCTGAACAATGAGATGGATGATTTCAGCGCCAAAGCCGGCGTGCCCAACGCCTACGGGCTGGTGGGCGGCACCGCCAACGCCATTGCGCCCGGCAAGCGCATGCTCAGCAGCATGACGCCCACCATCCTCACGCGCGGCGGCAAATTGGCGTTGGTGGTGGGCTCGCCGGGCGGCAGCACCATCATCACCAGCGTGTTGCAAACCATTATCGGCGTGGTCGACTACGGCCTGAACGCCCAGCAAGCCGTAGCCGCCCCCCGCCTGCACCACCAGTGGCTGCCCGATTTGCTCAACGTGGAAGCCGGCGCGCTCATTCCCATTGCCCAGGATACGCTGCGCGCCCGCGGCTATAACCTCAACCCCACCCTGCCCTGGGGCCGACTCGACATCATCCACATCCAATCCGACGGCAAGCTCGAAGGCGGCGCCGACCCCCGCGGCGACGATACGGCGCTGGGGTATTAGAGCAAATTTCAGGTTACTGTACGGGATGTAGCGACGCGACCCTTCGCGTCTCCCGTTCGCGCCGGTTAACAATTTTCGTTCTACGCCGAGACGCGAAGGCTCGCGTCGCTACATCCCGTACCGCAACTTGAGAACCGCTCTAAATCTTTTTAATGGCTAATGGCCTACAACTAACACAGCTACAAAAAAGCCCTCACCTGAAAATTCAGGCGAGGGCTTTTTATTAATCAGTAACCGTTAATCATTAGCCATTAACTACCGGGGTTTTGGCAATCAGGCGGAGGTTGCCGGCGGCGGCAATCAGCTTCTGGCTGATTTCGCGGGCTTTGTCGCCGTTGCCGCTGAAGTTATGCACCGACAGGGCCGACTGGGCCGTCATTTCGCCGAGGTTCTGGAAGGCCTGGGCCATGCCAGCGGCGTTGTTGTTATCGATGTGGCCGCGCAGGGTTTCCAACTCGGCCACGATGGGACGCAGCACGGGCTCGTTGGTGGAGCGCAGGTGCTGAATCCAGTTATCAATCTGGCTGTAGCCGGCGCTGGGGTCCATCTGAAAACCGCTGCCGATGGCAGCAAAAATGGCTTGAATGCTAGATTCTACTTCGGAAATAAAGCTCATGGGAAGGGCTGAATGGGGAAATTAACAACGGCCGGCACCCGCCGGACGGGCCGACGCGCGGCGACTTATCACCACGAAGATACGCGACCGGGCAGGCAACAACCCAAACGGCGCTTGCAACCACTGGGCCGGCCAACGCAAGCATTTTTACTCCTTATCCTAGCGCAAAAGGCTGCCAACCCAGTAGGTTGACAGCCTTTTTATAGCGAAATGCCGGGCCCGCGTCTTAACCGCGCAATTGGCCGGCGGCCGAGCTTAGCGCTTGCCCGAGCTGGCGCAGCTTGTCCTGGGCATCGGGAGTAGCCGCCGAGGCGGCCTTGGTGGTGTGCTCGCCCAGGGTGCGTAGGCTGGTGGCGAGGGCACTGGTATCGGAGGCACCACTTTGCAGGGTGTCGTGCAGGTTTTGCAGCTCCGAGCTGATGCCCGAAAGCTGCGGGTTGCCTTGCAGGGTTTTAATCCAGCCGGCAATGTTGGGGCCGGCGGCACCAGCGGCGGCGGCCAGGCCACCTTGCAGCGCGTTGAGGGTGGCATCGAGCTGGCTGGTACCTTGGCCGCTCTGAGATTGGGTGTTATCCATGGTATTGGGAAAGGTTAAGAAGGTGAACTTATTGATTCCCAACCCGCCTTGCATGTCATTGTTAACCAATAGACTTATAAAATTTTGGCTTTTTAATTTAAATTTTTTTTACTAAACTTATACGCTGATTTCCGGTTTGGCAGCGGCTTGGCTTATTCCTCGCCGGGGTACAGCTCCTGCACGTCGGGGTGGTTGTAGTTGACCACGATGACCGAAAACGGGTGGGGCTCGCCCTCGCGCTTTTCGATGCGGATGGTGCCGGCATCGCGCAGCTTGTTCAGCAAGTCGCGGCGCTCGTAGTCGGGCAGCTCGGGCAGCTCGTCGGTGAGCAGGCGCATGAACGGACCCAGCCATAATTCGAGCACGCGGCGCTGCTGTTTGGCTTCGAGCTTTTGAAACTCGGCCAGCATGAAGGCCAGCGTGCGGCGCTCGGTGTCGGTGGCCAGGCGGCGGGAGGGGGCAAAATCGGGCACTTCCTCGGGCAGGCGCGGGGCGGCAGGGCGGGCGGGCACCAGCGCAATGGGCCGGGGCGTGCTGGCCGATGGCACTGCCCCGGCCCCGACGGCGGCGGCTTTGGTGGCCACGTCGGCCTCGGCAGCGGCGAGCGCGGCGGGCGCGGCGGCGCGGGCGGCCAGGGCAGCGGCCGAGCTCACGCCTACCAAGCCTTGCTCGCGCAGGCGGCGGCCCTCTTCGAGGGCGCGCAGGCGGTCGGCGCGGCGTTTTTCGAGCTGCTCGATGCGGGCGGGGGCCAGCAGGTCGCGGGCATCAATGAACTGCGCGGCCCCGATGTTCTGGAGCAAATCGCCGGACACCGACTCGCGGAAACCGGCCACCAGCACCTGCCGGGCCTGTCGGCGCAGGTGCTGGAGCACGGGAATGTAGTCGCGGTCGCCGGCCACGAGCACGAACGTGCCGATGTCGGGCCGGGTGTACATCACCTCCAGCGCGTCGATGCAGAGCTGCATGTCGGCCGCATTTTTGTGGTCGGTGCCCAGCACGTTGCGCGTGCTCACGCCCATCAGGTACAGGGCACCTTGGGGGGCGGTGGCCAGGCGCTCGAAATCGGCGTAAGCGTAGCTGATGAGACTGTCGAGGCCCTTGGCGCTGAGCTGCTCGCGCAGGGTGCGCACGAGGTCGAGGCAGATGTCGTTGAGGTCGGGCGGGTCGTGAAAGTGGTTTTTGAGGAAGTAATAGACGTTTTCAAAGTCGATGAAAACGGCGGCGTACGAAGATGCGGGAGCCTTGGGGGTCATATAGCAAAGATATTGTATCCCAATGTGAGAAACTGTCTCTTTTTGAATCTTGGTGTTCCGCTTGGCCCCAGTTGCCCGGCCGGGCAGTGCTTGCCAGCTCCCAACGGCGCACCGGGTCAATGGCCTTCGGCAGCAACTTGCCGCCTTCCATTCGGCGCGCTATTGATGAAGTGATTTTCCCGCTCTTCTGTTTCCTCAGCAGCTTTAAATAGTCATGCATAAGTAAACATATCGTTCTGGCGAGCGCCTCACGGGACCTCTTTGGGGCATGACCCCTGCCGGGCACGGCCCCTCTCCGAAAAGGAGAGGGGACACCGGTTTTGCGGTTGATTGTCTCCCCCTCTCCTTTTCGGAGAGGGGCCG
>JAYULN010000363.1:0-23293 GCA_043763525.1 Hymenobacter sp. | reverse complement strand
TGAAATCCTTCGAGCAAAAAGGCGCTTTCGGCACTATGCTCACGCCGTAGCTTGTAGCGCGGACTTTGTAGTCCGCTGCCGAGCCGCTGCCTGAATCTCTTCCATTCACTCGCGGACTACAAAGTCCGCGCTACATCTTTTTTCCCTGCAACCTATGAAAAGACGCGACTTTGTGGGCCTCACCGGCCTTGCCGCCGGTGCCCTGTTTTTGCCGAGCCTGCCGGGCTTCGGCCACACGCCCGTCGACCCGGCCCGCCTGCTGGAGCCGGGCGTGGACGTTGCCATCAAAAAACGCCTGGCCGACGCGGCCCTGAATGCCGCCAAAGCTGCCGGCGCCGATTACGCCGACGTCCGAATCGGCCGCTCGCTGAACCAATATGTGTTCACCCGCGAAAAGCAGGTGCAGAACATCGTGAGCACCGAGAGCTACGGCGTGGGCATCCGGGTGCTGGTGGCGGGCTGCTGGGGCTTCGCTTCCACAAGCGTGGTAACGGAGGCCAACCTGGCCGCTACCGCCCGCGAGGCCGTGAGCATTGCCAAGGCCAACCGCCTGGTGATGAAGGAGCCCGTGCAGCTGGCCCCGCAAACCGGCTATGGCGAGGTGAGTTGGAAAACGCCCATTCAGCAAAGCGCCTTTGAGGTGCCGATTAAGCAGAAGGTGGATTTGCTGCTGGCCGCCAACGCCGCCGCGCTGGATGCCGGGGCCAGCTACATCAACTCGTCGCTGTTTCAGGTGAACGAGCAGAAGTATTTCGCCAGCACCGATGGCTCGTATATCGACCAGGACGTGCATCGGCTCTGGCCCACGTTCTCGGCCACGGCCGTGGATACGAAGTCGGGCAAGTTCCGCTCGCGTGAGGCGCTGAGTGCGCCGGTGGGGTTGGGTTTTGAGTACCTGACACCGAGTGCGGCCGAGCAGGTGCGCGGGCCGCAGGGCACCGATACCGTGGGCTACAAGCTGCACTACGATATGCTGGCCGATGCGGCGCTGGCCGGCAAGCAGGCCAAAGCCAAGCTGACCATGAAGTCCGTCACGCCCGGCAAGTACGATTTGGTGCTCGACCCCGGCCACCTGGGCCTCACGATTCACGAATCGGTGGGCCACCCCACCGAGCTCGACCGCGTGCTGGGCTACGAAGCCAACTACGCCGGCACCAGCTTTGCCACGCTGGAATGGAAAGCTAAAAACCTGCCTTACGGCTCGAAGGCCGTGAACATCGTGGCCGACAAGTTGCAGCCCGGCTCGGTGGGCAACGTAGGCTACGACGACGAGGGCGTGAAAACCCGCGAGTGGGACCTCATCAAAGACGGCCAACTGGTGAACTACCAGAAAATCAGGGACCAGGCGCACATCGTGGGCCAGAAGGAATCGGACGGCTGCGCCTACGCGCAGTCGTGGGAAGACGTGCAGTTCCAACGCATGCCCAACGTGAGCCTGCGCCCCGGTCCCGCCAAAATGAGCCCCGACGAGATGGTGAAGGGCGTGGACAAGGGCATTTACATTGCCGGGGCGGGCTCGTTCTCCATCGACCAGCAGCGCTTCAACTTCCAGTTTGGCGGGCAACTGTTTTTCGCCATCGAGAAGGGCAAAATCACGGAGCAGCTGGAGGACGTGGCCTACCAGTCGAACACCCAGGAATTCTGGGGGGCCTGCGCGGGCAGCTGCGACCAGTCGGACTACCGGCTGTTCGGCACCTTCTTCGACGGCAAGGGCCAGCCGGCCCAGGTGTCGTCGGTGAGCCACGGCTCGGCCACCACGCGGTTCAACGGCGTGAACGTGATTAATACGGCCCGGAAAGTGTAAGGCCGCAAAAACGACTACTCCCCTCCTTACCAAGGAGGGGACGTTTCAGCGAAGCTGAAACTGGGGTGGTTACGGGCGTTGAACGTCGGCGGCTGAGTCGTTCGGGTATCGTTCAACGAGTTCAACCACCCCGGTCCGAGCCTACGGCTCGAACATCCCCTCCTTGGTAAGGAGGGGAGTTTTTCCACCTTCCCAAACCTGCAAAATCATCATGGCCATTCTCTCCAAAGACGAAGCCCAGACGCTCCTCAAGAAAGTCCTCAGCTACAGCACCGCCGACGAGTGCGCCGTTTCCCTGACCGGGCGCACCGCCGGCAACATTCGCTACGCCCGCAACAGCGTGAGCACGGCCGGCGCGCAGGACAGCGTGTCGCTGGCCGTCGAAAGCTATTTCGGCAAGCGCAGCGGCATTGCCACCTGCAACGAGTTCGACGAGGCCACCCTGCGCCGTTGCGTGCAGCGGGCCGAAGAAATTGCGAAGCTCGCGCCCGAAAGTCCCGAGTACGTGCCCCTGCTCGGGCCGCAAACCTATGTGAGCCCACCTTCCACGGCCACTACCCTGCTCACGGCCGCCACCCGCGCCCAGACGGCGGCGGATAGCATGACCCTGTGCGCCGCCAAAAATCTTACGTCCGCCGGCTTTCTGGATGGCGGCACCCGGTTTCGGGCGCTGCGTAATTCCAAGGGCCTGGAGGCGTATCAGCAGACGACCAACACCGACTTTTCGGTGACGGTGCGCACCGCCGACGGCCGCGGCTCGGGCTACGCCATCGCCGACGTAACGGACCCGGCCAGGCTCAACGCCAAGGCCCTGACGCATCGCGCCGCCGACAAGGCCCTGGGCTCGGTGAATGCCAAGGCCATCGAGCCCGGCAAATACACGGTAATTCTGGAGCCGGCCGCGCTCATGGCCGGCGACGACCTCTCGCTGCTCGGCGGGCTGATGTACGGCCTCGATGCCCGCTCGGCCGACGAGGGCCGCAGCTTCCTCACCAAGAAAGGTGGCGGTAACCGCAAGGGCGAAAAGCTGTTTGATGCCCGCATCAACATCTACTCCGACCCCATGAACAACGACGTGCCCGGCAGCGCCTTCGACGGCGAAGGCCTGCCCAGCAATCGCATGAGCTGGATTGAAAAAGGCGTGGTGAAAAACCTGTTCTACTCGCGCTTCTGGGCCGAGAAAAACAAGGTGGCCGCCACCGCTTTCCCCAGCGGCTTCATCATGGCAGGCGGCACGCAAAGCACCGCCGAGCTCATCAAGGGCACCGCCAAGGGCATTCTGGTAACGCGCCTGTGGTACATCCGCGAAGTCGACCCGCAGACGCTGCTCTACACCGGCCTCACCCGCGACGGGACATTTTACATCGAGAACGGCGTCATCAAATTCCCGATTAAAAACCTGCGCTTCAACGAAAGCCCGATTATTATGCTGAATAATATCGAGGCGATTGGGAAGCCCCAGCGGCTGGCGGGCTGCATGATTCCGCCGCTGAAAATCCGGGACTTCACGTTCACGAGCCTCTCGGACGCGATTTAGGGACTCATGACTCTGCAAAATGAAGAACGTCATGCTCATCTGGCATCCGCGTAGCCGAAGCATCTCGCGTGTGGTAGCAATCTTTTTTCCTGGCGATTGAGTCAGTGGCAGCACGCGAAATGTTTCGGCTGCGCGGACGCCAGATGAGCATGACGTTCTTTTTTTCCCGACCAGTCCTCCCTATGCCTTTCACCTTCGTGCGCCTGAAATACCACTCCGGCGACTGGGACGCGGTGGATGAGCGCATGCCCGCCAACCTGCTGCACTCGCTGGTGCAGTACACCAAAGTGCCCATCGACCCGAAGGAAAAAGTGGTGGCGCTGGACAGCCCGGAGCTGTTCAATTATCCGTTTTGCTACCTGAGCGGGCACCGGCTGGTGCAGTTTTCGGGCGCTGAGAAACAGAACTTTATCCAGTACGTGCGCAACGGTGGCTTCGTGTTCGTCGATGACTGCAACCACGACATCGACGGCCTCTTCGCCCGCTCCTTCGAGGAGCAGATGCGCCAGTGCTTCGGGGCCACGGCCCTGAAGAAAATTCCCAAAACCCATCCGATTTACTCCCAGTTCTTCACCTTCAAAGACGGCCCGCCCAACACCGGCTTCGAGCTGAACGGCTGGGGCGACGACCTGGTGCATGACTACCTGAAAGCCATCGAAATCAAGGGCCGCATCGGCGTACTGTATTCCAACAAAGACTACGGCTGCGAGTGGGACTACGATTTCCGCAACAAGCGTTTTTTGGCGGAGGACAACACCAAGTTTGGGGTAAACATTTTGCTGTATGCCCTGACTTAATGTAGTTGTCGGTTGCTCGTTGTCAGCTATTAGCCCCAAGAAGCCGATACCTGCGACTAACAACTGACAACGAGCAACTGACAACTACCTAAATGACCGAACAAGAAGTAAATACCCTCCTCGCCAAGCTGCCCGTCCTCAAAGCCGAAATCGCCAAAGTCATCGTGGGTCAGGAAACTGTGCTCGATGAAGTGCTGGTGGCCCTGCTGGCCGGCGGCCACGCCCTGCTCGAAGGCGTGCCTGGCCTGGCCAAAACCCTGCTGGTGCGCACGCTGGCCGCCGCGACGGATTTGCCCTTCCGCCGCATCCAGTTCACCCCCGATTTGATGCCGACCGATATTCTCGGCACCGAAGTTTTGGAGGAAGACCACGGCACCGGCCACCGCTCGTTCAAGTTTAACCCCGGCCCTATTTTCGCCAGCCTCGTGCTGGCCGACGAAATAAACCGGACCCCGCCCAAAACTCAGGCCGCCCTGCTCGAAGCCATGCAGGAAGGCCACGTTACCTACGCCGGCCAGGAGCACGCGCTGCCCAAGCCGTTCTTCTTGCTGGCCACCCAGAACCCCATCGAGCAATCGGGCACCTACCCGCTGCCCGAGGCCCAGCTCGACCGGTTTTTGCTATACGTGCGCATCGGCTACCCCACGGCCGAAGAGGAGTTGGCGGTGCTGCGCGGCACCACTGGCGCGGCCGGCCAGCAAGTTTCGCCCGTGCTGGGCGGGGCCGATATTCGGGAATTGCAGGCGCTGGTGCGACAAGTCAGCCTCAGCCCCGAGCTGATGGATTTCGTAAACCGGCTGGTGCGGGCCACCCGCCCGGCTACGTCGGAGGTGAAGTTTATTCGGGACTACGGGCGCTGGGGCGCGGGGCCGCGGGCCGGGCAGGCGCTGATTTTGTGCGCTAAGGCACGGGCGCTTTTGCACGGCCGTTTCGCGGCGACTTTGAAGGATATCCGCACGCTGGCCCCGCCGGTGCTGCGCCATCGGGTGCTATTGAATTTCAATGCCGAAGCCGAGAACCTGACGGCGGATGATGCGGTGGTGGAGTTGCTGAAGGCGGTTCAGGTTTAATATAACGGCCCAACCAGAATGTCATGCTTCATCTGGTGTCCGCTGGCCGAAGCATGAGGTTCTGACATTGCTACCTGTTAACTACTCACTGGAATTGCTCACCCCCGAACTCCTCCACGGCCTGCGCAACCTGTCCCTCGCCGCCCGGCAAGCGGCGGAGGGCTTCCGGAACGGCGCGCACGCCAGCCGGCGGCACGGCGCGGGCATGGAGTTCAGCCAGTACCGCCCCTACCAGCCCGGCGACGACCTGCGCCGCCTCGACTGGCGGCTGGCCGCCCGCTCGGACCGCTACTACCTGCGCGAGTCCGAAATCGACACCAGCCTGACGGTACATCTGCTACTTGATGCCAGCGCCAGCATGAACCATCGCGACGACAACGGCCTCACCAAGCTCGACTACGCCCGGCTGCTGCTGGCCGCGCTGGCCTACCTCGCCACCCAGCAGGGCGATGCCGTGGGCCTCACCATTTTGAGCCCGGCCGGCCTGCGCCACCTGCCCCCCCGCGCCGATGCCCGCCAGCTGCCCCGTCTCTACCACGCCCTGGAAATGGCCGAGGCCGCCGGCCACTTCCCCGATGCGGCCGCCCTGGCCCCGCTCACGGCCCGGCGGCAACGGGCGCTCACGGTGTGCGTGAGTGACTTGTATGAGGATGGTCAGGAAATCAACACCCTGCTCACCCGCCTGCGGTCTGTGAGCGGCGACGTATTGCTACTGCATTTAATGAGCCATAACGAGCTGCAATTCAACTATCAGGGCGCGGTCACTTTCAGGGATTTAGAAACCGGCCAAACCCTGCAGATTGATGCCAGCCAGCAGCACGCCAGCTATCAGCTACAATTGCAAAACTGGCTGCGCGACACGGCGCAGCAAGCCCGCCGCCGGGGGCTCGACTACCATTTGCTGGATACCTCGCAGCCGCTCGATGGGGCGATGCGGGAATTTCTTAGACGACGTTAACCTATCATATCACAACATTCTGTCCTCCTTTGCTCACCCTCCTCACCCCCACTGCCCTCCTCGCCCTGCTGGGCCTTTTGGTGCCGGTGGCCATTCATCTCTGGAACCGGCGGCCGGGCCGCGAGGTAGCGGTGGGCAGCCTGCGCTGGCTGGTAGCGGGTGCCAACCGCCGCCTTCGCAATCTGAAGCTGGAGCAACTCTGGCTGCTGCTGTTGCGGGCCGCCGTGCTGGCGGTGCTGGCCGTGGCGCTGGCCGGGCCGGTGTGGCGCACGGCGCAGCCGGCCAGCCGGGGCGTGGTGCTGCTGAGTGCGGAGGCGCTGAGTACGCCCGGCCTCGCTGCCTTGCGGCCGACCATCGACTCGCTACGGCGGCGGGGCTACGCGCTGCGCTGGCTGGCCACCGGGTTTCCGAAGGTTTCTGGCGCAATCTGGCGGGTTGGATTGGCCCGCGACAGCGCCCGGATAATAGTCGAAGCCGGGCGCGGAGCTAATCGGTGGCTCTGGGCCAGGGTGCAGCAGGCGGCCGCCACCTTTGTGGGCCAGCCATTGTACGTGGTGACACCCGCCGCGCTGCCCCGTTTCCGGGGAACGCACGAACCGCTAAAACCGAACATAACCTGGCAGACCCTCGCGGATACTACCACAATTTCCTGGCTGGCCGCGGCGGATATCGTGGGTGACAGCCTCCAGCTTTTGGTGGGCCGGAGCAACGAAACCCAGACCGTTTTTCGGCGGGAAAAGGTGCTGGAGCAAGAGCACCCCGGCCAGCGGATACGTGTGATGGGACTGCCTCCGCTGCGCTTCAAACCCAATGCCGCTGGCGACGGCGAGTACTTCAATATGGTCCCCGCCAATGCTGCTACCAGGTCTGATTTGGGGGTATCAGTGAGCGTAGCCCCAATGGTCATTGAGATTTATGCGACCCCGGCATATGCCCCGGATGCCCGCTACCTGGAGGCGGCCTTGCGGGCGGCGGCCACGGGACTGGCGATTCCGCCCCTGATACGGAGGGTGACGGTGCCTCCGACTGAGCTGATGACAACGGGCTGGACCTTCTGGCTTTCGGATGAGCCGGTGCCCGCCAAGTGGCGGGAGGATATGCAGCGCCATGGGGGCCATCTCTGGCAGGAAGCCGCCGGCCCGGGCGTGGCCGATACGGCGCGGCTGGCAACCGCCGCAGCGGCGGTTACCGTGTTTCGGCGGGAGGCACCGCGGCGGAATGATGCCGCGGCCCTCCCCCTGTGGACCGATGCCCAGGGTCGCCCCGTGTTGGCGTTCCAGCCCGTGGGCCGGGGCGCAATCTACCACCTCAGCACCCGCTTGAATCCGACCTGGAGCGAACTGGCCGACAACCCCGAGCTGCCCGCCCAACTCCTGCCCCTGCTCCAGCCGGAGCTGGGCAATTTATTTACCCCCGCCACCATGCCAGCCGACCAACCGTTGCTGGACCAGCAATTGGCGGTGCATGACCAGCGCGCCCTCGACCCATCGCAGCTTATCACCACAAGCACGCCTCAGCACCAACATTCGGCCCCGCGCCCGGCTTTTTTCATCACCAATTTGCGGCCGTGGCTGGTACTCGTGGCTGGCTTGTTGTTTATGACTGAACGCCTGCTGGCTCATCGGCGCGGGGCCGAAACCTTGACTTCTATCGTATTATGAGCCCGATAACCAACGCTTTGCTAACGACGAGCATTGCCCAGGCGCGGCAGCTGCTCGGGGCTGCGGGCCGCCGCTTCGCGAGTCGGCGGGCGGCCGCCGTGCTGGTTCCGGCGCTGGCCGGGGCGTTGCTGCTGGTGGCGCTGGGGCGGCATTGGCCGGCCGCGCAGCCGGCGCTGGCGGCAGTCGCGGGGCTGAGCTTACTAGCGGCAGCATGGCTTCTGTGGCCATTGCGGCAGGTGCGCCCGGCCACCATCGCGCCCCGGCTCGACCGGCAGTTTGCCAGGCTGGAGGACAGCACCGGCCTGCTCCTGCGCCACCCCGAAGAGCTAAATTTACTGGAACAGCTTCAGCAGCAGCGGGTGGCGCGGCGGCTGGCCGAGCTGCATGCTGCCGATGCGCTGACGCTGCCCGTCGACTTCCGGCTAGCCGGCTGGCTAGTCGGCGTGGTGCTGATTGCCAGCGCGGCGGTGTGGTGGTGGCCCGTTGGGTTGAGGCCGGCCCGGCCGGCCCGGCCGGCCCGGCCGGCCCGTGTGGCGGTGCATTTTTCTGCCCCGGAAAAGCCAGTCGCGCAGGGCCAGGTGCCCGCTCGCATCACCGAAACGCAGCTGCTGGTGATGCCGCCGGCGTACACCCGGCTAACAGCTTTCGCACCCGCGCAGGCTTCGTTTCAGTGCCCGCAAGGCGCGCGGGTGCGCTGGCTGGTGCGCGTGAGTGGGCGCAACCGGGCAATGCCGGGGTTGGAGCTGGGCCAGCGGCGCTTGCGCCTGCAACCAATGGCCGGGCAGCCCGGCGCGTTTATTATCGAGCAGATTATCAACCGCTCCACGCTCTACCGGCTGCGCTACGCCGGCACGGTATCGGATGATTATGCCATCGACGTGTGGCCCGACCAGGCCCCGGTGTTGCGCATTCTCACGCCCAAACCCTACACGTTGGTAGCCGCCGTGGGCCAGCGGCCGGAAGTCAGTATCCGGGCCACGGTGCGCGACGACTACGGCCTGAGCCGGGCCGAGCTGGTCATCACCGTAGCCCAGGGCCAGGGCGAGGCGGTGAAATTCCACGAAGTGCGGCGCGACTTGAGCGCGGGGCTGGGTGGGTCGCGGGCCAGCCTCACCAATCTTCTCAACCTACCTAAGCTCAGGCTGACTTACGGCGACGAGCTCTACTTCTACCTCACGGCCCGCGACAACAACGGGCATTCGTCGCGCACCGATTCTTACCTCGTGCAGTGGCAGGATACCGCCCTGACCGACAGCGCCCCCGACCTGGGCATGGGCGTGAAAGTAGCCCCCGCCTACTTCCGCAGCCAGCGCCAAATCATCATCGACACCGAGAAGCTCATCGCCGAAAAGCCCAAGCTCGATGCGGCCACCGTGGCCAGCCGCGCCAACGCCCTCGGCTTCGACCAGCAGACGCTACGCCTGCGCTACGGCAAGTTTCTGGGCGAGGAATCGGAGGCCGGAATCGGGCCGCCCGCCCCCCACGCCCCCACCGCCGACGACGACGACGCGCCCACCGCCCCCGAACACGACGAGCACGACCACGGCAGCACGCCCCTCTCATCGGCCAAAGCCTCGCCAACCGCCGAAACCGATGCCCTGATGGACCCCTACATCCACAAGCACGACGATGCCGAAACGGCAGACTTCCTCGAACCCGCCGTGAAGGCCAAGCTCCACGCCGTGCTCGACCAGATGTGGGCCGCCGAGCTGCGCCTGCGCACGGGCCAGCTCGCGGCCGCCCGCCCCTACGAGTACCGCGCCCTGCGCCTGCTGAAAGAGGTGCAGCAGCAAACCCGCGTCTTCGTCAAAAAGGCCGGTTTCACCCCGCCGCCCATGCCCGAGGCCACCCTGCGCCTCACCGGCGAGCTGGCCGGAGCCACCGTGCCGCACCGTCAGTCGACGCTGCCGGCCCCGACGGCCCAGCTCGCCGTGCGGGCGGCATTGCGCTGGCTGGCCACGCGTTCAGGCAACACCCCAACCAGCCCGGCCGATGCACGCCCGCTCGAACAGGCGGGCAGCCTGCTGGCCGAGGCAGCCTTGCAGCGGCCAGCGTTGTACCTGCCGGCCCTGCGCGCCCTGCGGCAACTGGCGGCCGATGCGCGCGCCGGCCGCGCGCCCTGCGCCGGGTGCCGCACGCCCGTTGAGCGGGCGCTCACCGATTTGCTGGCGGCCCCCGCGCCGGCCCCGCTCCCACCGCCCGCCCCCGACCGGCTGGCCCGGCGGTATTTTCAAGCGCTAAGCCACTAATAATTTGTCTGCTCTGCCGCCATCTCCTGTTATTTATTATAGCCTGCTGGCCTTCTGCCTGCTGCTGGGCATTGGGCTGATGCTCCTGGCTTGGCGGCGGCCGCGTCGGCGACAGCGGTGGGCACGAATTTTGGCCGGCGCGGGGGCGGCCGCAGCGCTGTGGTTCATGGCATTCCCGCCGTTGCGCCACCTCCCAGCCGCTCGCGCCGAGGCTATTTTGCTTACTGATGGCTACGCGCCCGATACTCTGCGGCAGCTGCTGCGCCGGCTGGGCGCGGGCACACCGGTGTGGTATTACGGCGATTCCCTAGTTCCCGCCAAGGCGCGGCTACTCACCAGTCTGCTCACCCTGGCCGAGCAGCGGCCGGCACTGCGCCGGCTGCACGTCCTGGGCCGGGGCTTGCCCGCCGCCGAGCTCCCGACGCTGGGCGCGGTGCCGGTGCGGCCGTATGCCGGGGCGGCTTTTGCCGGTTTTCGCACCGCCTTCTGGAACCAGAAACTGGCCTTGGGCGAAGTGCTGCTCGTGGAAGGCCGCGTGACTTTGCCCAAGAGCAGCGCCCCAACGTGGGTGTACCTGCGCGCTGCCGGCACCGTGCGCGACTCCGTGCGTTTGCCGGCTGGCAGTGAAATTTTTCGACTTCGGTATCAACCCAAAACAGTCGGGCTGGCTGTTTATGGGCTGCTCCTGCGCCGCGCGGGCCGACTTTTGGCGACCGAGCCCGTGCCGGCAGAAATTACCACGGCCCCGCTGCCGGCCGTGCTGCTGCTCGCGGCCACGCCCTCGTTCGAGTTCAAGTTCCTGAAAAACTACCTGTCCGAAGCCCATTACCCGGTTGCCCTGCGCACGGCCGTGAGCCGGGGCCTGGTCCAGACAGATTTTGTGAACCAGCCGACCCTGTCGCTCGACCGGCTCACGCCTGCCTTGCTGGCACACTACGGGGTGCTTGTAGCTGATGCGCCCACGCTGGCCGGGCTTTCAGGTTCCGAAAACCAGGCCCTGCAAACGGCCATCCGCGCGGGCCGGCTAGGCTTGGTGGTGCTGGCCGAAGCTGCGCCGCTGCCCCGCACTACCCCTGCCCACATCGACTTCGCGGTGCTGCCCCGCGCCCCCGCGCAAGCCGGCCCCCAGCTGCTCAGCTGGCCCGATGCTCCCGCCCAGGCCCGAGCCCCGCTGCCCGCGCAGCTGCGCCCTTCGCCGGCATTGCACCCCCTAGTGGCCGGCCCAGGGCAGGCGCTGGGGGCCGCCAGCCGGCGCGTGGGGCTGGGCTTCGTAGTCGTGTCGGTAGTACCCGAAACCTTCCGGTGGGGCTTACAGGGCCGCGTGCCGGTATACGCCTCGTTTTGGAACCGGCTGCTGATGGCGGCCGTGCCCCCGGCTCCGGCGGCAACCCGCTGGCGCACGGGCTCCCGCTGGCCCCGCCCCGCCCAGCCGCTCACGCTGCACCTGGCCGCCGGCGCACTGCCCGCAGCGCCGCCCACGGTCCGCGCCCTCGCCGGCGGCCCGGCCGTGCGCCTCGCCCTGCGCCAGGACACCCGCCTACCCGAGTGGAGCACGGCCCAGTTCTGGCCCGGCGCAGCCGGCTGGCACGAAGTGCGCGGGCCGGGCCTCATGGCGCACCGTTTCTACGTTTTCGACCCAAATGCCTGGCCTGGTCCCGAGCTACAGGAGCGCCAGCTGGCGCTTCAGCAACGACGGGCTCCGACTGAAACAGCCGACGCATCGGTTTTGGAAGCAGTTGCGCAACCGTGGCCGGCAATGTGGTTTTTCCTCCTTTTTCTGCTAGCGGCCGGGTACCCGTGGCTGGAGGAAAAGCTATAGCTCAAGGTACTGATGTAGTCATTTATACCTGTACGCGCCGCCAGCACGCTTACTTCAGCACAAGTACTTCAACCAACAAAAAGGCTCCGGCCGTAGCAGGAGCCTTTTTTAGTGTAAAAAACCAGGTGCAGCGCGAAACCAAAGCCCCGCGCTCCAACCTTAATTTTTCTGTACGCGGCGCACGGCGCTTACCTCGCCTTGGCGCACTTCGAGCAGGTACACCCCGGCGGCCAGGTTGGCCGGCAGGAGCAGATGCTGGTCGGCGGCCAGCGCGGCCAGGGCCAGCACCAGGCGGCCGGTGAGGTCGCGCAGGGCCACCGTGGCGGCACCGGCTTTGGGCAATGCTACCGTGTATGCGGTCGGTGGCCGGGTTCGGGAACACCGTGAGGCCGGGCAGGGCCTGGGTAGCCAGCGTGGCCGATACCAGGTTGAAGGGCGTAGCGCCGGTGGCCGTGCCACCGGGCGTTACCACCGAAATGGTGCCGCTGATGCTGCCCGAGCCGCCGGGCACCACGAAGGTGATACTCGTGGGCGATACCACCGTGAAGTTGGTTACGGCATAGGTACCGACACACACCGCCTTGGCTACCAGCAGGTTGGCACCCGTGATGGTAACCGTGGCCCCTGCCCCCCCCCGACGTCGGCGTGAAGCTCGTGATAGTGGGCACGGGGTTGGTCAGGGTGAAGGTGATGGCGTTGGAGGTGCCGCCGCCGGGGGTCGGGTTTACCACCGTGATGCTGTACACGCCGGCCGGCGCACCGGCTGGTACCGTGCCCGTAATCTGGGTGGCCGATACAAACGTGCTGGCGATGGGGTTGCCATCGGCATTCACTACCGAAGCGGCGGTGAAGCCCGTGCCCGTGATAGTAACGGGCGTAGCAGCCCCAACCGAAGCCGTATTCGGCGTGATGGAAGTGATAACCGGCACCGGGTTCGGCACCAGTACGGTGAACGATGCGGCGCTGGTGCCGGTACCCGTGGGAGTAGTTACGGCAATAGTGCCGCTGGTAGCCACAGCGGGCACCGTGAAGGTGAGTTGCGTAGCATTAACCACCGTGAAGCCGGTAACAGCCGCGCCGTTGAGCGCGAAGGCCGTCGCGCCGGTGAAGTTGGTACCGGTGACGGTAACCACCGTGCCAGGCAGGCCGCTGGCGGGCGAGAAGCTGGAGATGGCAGGAGCCGGCGTGGTGTAGTTGGTAATGGAGATGTCGTCGATGCTGATGCGCACCGTGGTGGCCAGCGTGTTGGTGATGCGGAACCGCACGTTGCCGGCCTGGTTCACCGTGAAGGTGTAGGGCATGAGCGTGTTGGTGAGCGTGGCCGGGCCGCCGGGCACGGTGGTGAACGTCACGCCGCCGTAGGTCGATTTTTCGAGCAGGAACGTCGCACCCGTGTCGATGCCGTACAGGGCAGCATTCACCGTCACGATACCGGCACCGGTCGTTTTATCGAAGTCCATGCGGATGCAGCCGGCACGGATGCGGGCCGATTTCAGCCCATTGAACCGGTCGGAGAACGTCGTGCCGATGAGGGCATCGGAGAACGTCCAGCTGCCGCTGGCCAGCGCGACAGCCGCGGCCGCATACGACGTTTTCATACCGGTTTCAAAATCTTTAAAAGCCCCGGCCGTGCTGGGGTTGCTCACCGTGAAGGTATTGATGTTGGAAGTGCCGGCGGTGTTAAGTAGTCGAACATAAGTATTCGGTAGTCAAACCCAATGTTAAATCTTGATTGACAGCAGGTTGATATCCAACTACTGACTACTTAATACTGGCTACCTACTCAGTCACCGTAACCGGGTAGTTGCCCACCGTAGCCACGGCGCTGGCCGGAATGATAGCCACCAGCGTGGTAGCCGTGCTGCTGGTCTGGGCGTAGCTCACACCGTTGAAATTCACCGTAGAGGTAGGCGTGAAGCCCGTACCCACAAGGTTAATCGTCACGGCCGGGCCGCCCACTACCTGGGCATTGGGTGTGATTGAGGTAAGCACGGGCACCACTACCGGAACCGATACCGTGAAGGTGCCGATGCTGGTGGCCGTGCCGCCCGCCGTGGTTACGGCAATGGTGCCGCTGGTAGCCCCGGTGGACACCGCGAAGGTGATGGTCGTGGCATTCACCACCGTGAAGCTCGTAATGGCTAATCCGTTGATGATAATTGCGTTGGCTCCGGTGAAGTCGGTGCCCGTAACGGTGACGGTGGTGCCCACCGGGCCGCTGGTGGGCGTGAAGCTGGCGATGGTGGGAACCGGCGTGGCCGGCGATGTCACGGCGCCCGTTACGGCCACGTTGGCGGGGGTAGCTCCGGTGCTGGCCACGGTTACGTTGCCGGCGTAGCTGCCGGCGGTGGTGCCGGCGGTGGTGCCAATCAGGCGCACATATACCAGCGTGCCGGCGGTGGTGCCAGCGGTCTGCGTCACGGTTAGGGAGTCGGCGTAGCCACTGGCGGCGACCAATGATACTTCGTAGCCGGCCGGGGCCGTCACTACCACATCGGTGGTGAGGGTGGTGCCGCCCACGGTGATGGTCTGGCTGGCCGAAGACGTACCGACCGGAGTCGAGAAAGCCGTAAGCGTGGCCGGGGTAGCCGTAACGGCGGCCGTCGCAGCCGTGCCGCAGGCGGCTGGTGTTCAAAGGCGCATCGGTGGCGGTGAGGGCCACGGCCGTGGTACCCGTTACGGGGTTCGCGGTGTTGGCACCGCTGGGCCACACGCCATCGGCATCGGAGGCGCAGCCCACCACGGTACCATCCACCACCGAGCGCTGCTCGACGCGGCGCACACCGTTGGGCAGCACGTTGGGGATGAGGGCATTCCAGTCGCCGGCGGCGGTGGTGTAGTAAGCCGGCAAGCTGGCTACTGCCGAGCCCGTGCTGGCAATGGCTTCAACTACGGTCACGCTCAGGGGGCGGCCGGTGCCGGCCACGTTGTCGTACACAGCGGCCAGGTTTTTCGGCGTGGCGGCGGAGCTGCCTTTGAAGCCGCTGGCATCGTTGGCCGTGGTGCCGGTGCCCAGCGCCAGCACGCGCAGGCCGAGGTCCAGCATCAGGCGCTTTTCGATTACGCTCGGGGTGGCATCGGGGGCCAAGGTAATGGTGGGGGACACGGTGTTACCGGCCGTGAAAACGGCATTGCCCGTATTCACGAAGCCAAACCAGCCGGTGTAGCTACCCGTGGCGCTGGTGGTGAAGGTGGCGTAGCCCACTGCGGTGGGTGTCGGCGTGGTGGTGAGCGAAGCCGAACTGGTGTAGGTATAGGCACTGGCGGCAGTGGTGGCACCGGGCGTAATCATCAGCGGGTTGCCGGCCCCACTCACGGTCGTGCCCACGGCCGTAAGCAGCGCCGCCTGGGTGTAGTAGCGGTAGAAGGTGTTGGGAGTGAGGTTACTCACGGTGGCGCGGTTACACGATGGGCAGGCACGTGGCCGTGCCGCTGCTGGTGTTCTGCGGTACCAAAACGCCAATAAAATCGGCCTGGGTGAGGTTCTGGGCGCGGCCGGCCAGCGGCAGCACCACGGCCAGCATCGCCAGTAAGAAGCGCCACCAGCGGGGAGTAATTTATGTTAGCATGAACGGGTTGAAGTGGTGAAAAGGAAAAGGTGAATGCGTGTGACAATGCCGCGGCAAAGCTACGCCACCCGGTTTTCAAAGCCACTCGCACCATGTTACGGAACCATGACGAGTGGCCGGCAACCCGCCTCCGCCCGCGTGGTTTGCTGGCCACGGGCCGGCTACCCCGTGATGCGCAACGTAGTGCCGGTTTGCACCACGGCGTACTGCTTCAGCGCTCGGGGCGAAGGGCCGCTGAGCACCGCGCCGGCAAGGTCGAAAACGGCGTTGTGGTTGGGGCAGATGAATTGGCTCTGGCCCGGAGCGAAGTACACGCTGGTGCCCTGGTGCGGACAGGGCGCTTGCAACGCCACATAAGTGCCGGCCGTGGTTTTGGCCACAATCACATCGCGCGTGGGGCTGTAGATGTAGCCCACGGCGGCATCGTTGAGCGGGGCGCTGCTGGCGGCCGTCAGGTCCACCGTGAAGTCGATGCCCGAAGCCACCGGCACCGGGTCGCTGGTTTTGCTGCCGCAGCCGCCCAGGCAGGCCGTGGTCACCAGCGCGGTAGCGCCCAATCCAAAAAGCTGGAGAAATTCTTTGCGGTTCATCTCCGAAGTGTTGGCCATGATGATTGAGGGTATGAAAAGTGAGAATGGACAAATAAAAATAAAAGGTGGAACGACGCTTATCAACTGACGTTGAAGCTGTTTAGAAAGTCGCCAAAATCAATCAGACCGTCATGCTGAGCTTGTCGAAGCATCTCTACCGCTCCGTTGAACGTCGCATGCGAAGCGGTAGAGATGCTTCGACAAGTTCAGCATGACCGTTCCTTTGACTTTCTAAACAGCTTCGTTACGCCGGGCCTTGGTTCAAGCGCCGCTGGGGGTGTAGCGCGAACGACATCGTTCGCGCTACAACCTACCGCGTAGCAGCAGAGCAGTTTCCAGGTTGGGGTACACGATGCAGAGACGCATATTTGCCTCTTGTCGTTGTTTATTATGTTCATTATCAATACGTTCAACGAAGATACGCAAATATGCGCCTCTACATCGAACGTACACTAACACAGAAACCGCTGTAGTTATTAACAACTGATGCAGCCGTTTGGAAACTCGATTACTCCCAGAGCGGATAATGTTCCAAATGCACTTCCTGCTCGAAGAAGATGCGCGTGCTTTCCTCGAAGGAGCGGGTGAAATCGGATACGTAGAAATGGTGCGCGGGCGGCACAGTGGCCGGCGGGGCCAGCAGCCCGTGGGCGGCCAGGTAGGCTTCGGCATCGGCCGCCACCACGTCGGAGGCATCGAGCACGTCGACCCGGCCGGCGTAGTAGCGCGCAATCTGCTCCTTGATGAGCGGGTAGTGCGTACAGGCCAGCACCAGCGCCTCGATGTCGGCCAGGACGGCGTGGCCCAGGTAGGTGCCAATAATATCGTCGCTGATGGAGTTTTTGAAGAAGCCTTCCTCAATCATGGGCACCAGCAATGGGGTGGCCAAAGATTGCAGCTCCACGCCCGCGTCAAGTTCATCGACCTTCTTCTTGTACACATTGGAATTCACCGTTTGCTTCGTGCCGATGAGGCCCACCCGGCGGCCGGCGTAGGCCTGGCCCAGGTGCGCCACAATAGGGTCAATCACGCTCAGCACCTTGGCCTTCGAGCCCACGTATTCGCGCACCAGCTCGTAGGCGGCAGCCGAGGCCGAGTTGCAGGCAATCACAATCAGCTTGCAGTGCTGGCGCAGCAGCAGGTCGCAAATCTTCACGGAATAGGCCTGGATGGCGGCCGCGCTTTTGTCGCCGTAGGGCAGGTGGGCGGTGTCGCCGAAATACACAATTCGCTCGTGGGGCAGGCGGCGGGCCACCGCCCGGGCCACCGTGAGGCCGCCAATGCCGGAGTCGAACATGCCAATGGGGCGGGTGGCCAGGGCCGCCGCCGAAACGGCCGGCGCAGAAGCAGCAGTTATCATGCGGCAAAGATAGCCGCCGGACGCAGCCAGCCGGGCCCCCAGCCAATTACCCAACCTGAAACATGGGCCTACAGCCCGACCCATCGAAATCAAGTAAAATTTCTATATTTCCGCCCGCTTCATCCCACCCCCACCCTTCTTCATGAGTACCATTCTGGCCGAAATTGACCGGGCCCTGGCCGTACACGATGCCCAGCAGGGCCGTCCCGTTGCCATCTACCTCGGCGAGCGCAAGCTCACCCAACTCACCCTCGATGCCGCCCGTGCCCCCCTGCCCGACCTCAGCACCGATGCCGGCCGCCCCCGCGCCTACCGCAACCTCGAACTGCTGCGCGACGAAGTGGACGTGGACGGCATGCAACTGATTTAGCCGGCTGACCAACGCCTACCCCGGTTGCTTAGTTAGCATAAAACATATTTAGCAAGCACGCGCTTGGCTGCGATTTCAGCACATCCAGCGTGAGGGTCTGGAGCGTGGCCTCGGCCTGCACCGCGAAGCCCTGTGCCTCCATCTGCCCCAGCACGCGCCTTTGCTGGTGCCGCACGGCCCCCAGCAGCGGCTCCAGCCGCGCCGGCTGCCAGGTGAAGTGGGGCCACTCGGGGCGCTGGTAGAGGTACGTGGCTATTCGCCGCAGGTTGTGCGGCGAATGTGGGCATTATTCTCCGCATGGGGCCTTCGCCACCGCCGCGACGGGCAGTATCGGGGGCCGCTGGAGGGGCGGCGAGCGGCGTGATGACCCCGGTTAAAAACCATTCCCTTTCATCAGGTCTGATATTTGCTGTAAACCATTGGCTTACCATTTTCGAGTGGGGAGATTTCAAGCTGGCCGGCTGCGTTAATTATTCCTGCGGTCTGATGCTTTTGGCTGCGCTTGCCTTGAATGGTTTCAAAATGCAGGCTCAATTCTCCGTTGACTGCCTTGTAACGGTGGTATTGATGCTGCGCAAGCAGGTGGCCATGATTCATCCATTTCGAATTTTCAGCTGAATCAAAATCCTGGCTGCCAGCGCCAATTATAAAACTCAGAAACGTTCCGTCTCGATAAAAACGAAAACAGCTAAAGCCGGAGTCGCTGGACGAAAGCCGGGTTTGGGAGTAATAAATACCTTCCAGTGGCTTGGAGTGCTGGGCGAACAACTGCCAATTTATGACTTGCTGCAATACGCCTAGCAACTTGCGCAAGTCACTAATCAGGTAACGAGTTTCATCCAATACGAAGGTGTTGTCCTCAAACCGCAAAAAGCGCCATTCTACGCCCGTAGTCGAGCACCCATACAGGGTAGGAATAACTTTCTTCTCCCGCTTATTGAGCCGCATCGCGCCCAGTAGCTGGGCTGCACATTGGGCAGTGCCTAACTCAACATCCTGCTTTTTAGCTTCGGTAATGCAGAAAATCGGAGCCCGTACCAGGTCCTGCAACCGGGTGAAAGAGAGAATGAAATCGCATTCACCATTTAAGCCATGGCCAGGGTCGATGTCCAGGTTAGCACCGGATATGATGGCAAAAGCATCCTGATTCCGATTACTTAGTTCCAACAAAATCGGTGAAACCAAACGCTCCGACCTTGACTTTTCACTGCCAAAGCCCGTGTTATTAGCCCGTTGTAGTGACTCTATCAACCAGGCACTCGGTTCAACTTCGGACGCATCGGCAAACATTGACCGCATGCCCTGCACCTCAACGCCAAACTCCTGAATTAATCGGTCGAGGGTAAAATCGCTGTACGCCATGCCCAAAAATACGTCATAGCATTCGGCCAGTGAACATCGGCATGCCCCCACCTGCCCCGGCCGTACCTTTGCGGCCTATGAATCTGTTATCCGCCGAGAATATCTCGAAGAATTACGCCGACCGCTGGCTGTTTAAAGACCTCAACTTCGGCTTGCAGCTGGGCCAGCGCGTGGCCTTTGTGGGCATCAACGGCACCGGCAAAACCACCCTGCTGCGCGTGCTGGCCGGCCTCGAAACGCCCGATACCGGCCTGGTGAGCTCCCGCAAGGGCATCCGTGTGACGTATTTGGGCCAGCAGCCCGTGTTCGACGAAAGCCTGAGCGTGGAGGAAACCATCTTCGCCAGCCAGAACGACACACTCAAGGCCATTCAGGAGTACGAGCACGTCATCAACGACGAAAACCACAAGGCCGACGACCTCCAGCGCGTGCTCGAGCGCATGGACGCCCTCAACGCCTGGGACTACGAAGCCCAGGTGCAGCAGATTCTCGGCCGCCTCGGCATTCTGGGCGAACTGCTGACGCGCAACGTGAGCCAGCTCTCGGGCGGGCAGCGCAAGCGCGTGGCCCTGGCCCGCGTCCTCATCGAAGAGCCCGATGTGCTGCTCCTTGACGAACCCACCAACCACCTCGACCTGGCCACCATCGAGTGGCTTGAAAACCGCCTCTCCTCCCCCACCCTCACCCTGCTGATGGTGACCCACGACCGGTATTTCCTGGATAAGGTGGCCAATGAAATCGTGGAGCTCGACAAGGGCACCATGTACCGCTACCAGGGCAACTACGCCTATTTCGTGGAGAAAAAGGCCGACCGCGAAATGCGCGAAACCGTGGAAGTGGAAAAGGCCCGCCAGCTCTTCAAAAAGGAGCTCGACTGGATGCGCCGCATGCCCCAGGCCCGCGGCACCAAGCAAAAAGCCCGCATCGACGCCTTCTACGTTACCAAGGAAAAAGCCAGCACCAACCTCAACAAGCAGCAGATTGAGCTGAGCGTGAAAACCACCCGCCAGGGCGGCAAAATCATCGAAGCCCACCACCTGACCAAGAAATTCGGCGACCTCACCGTGCTCGACGATTTCAACTACGTCTTCAAGAAAAAGGACCGGATTGGCCTGGTCGGCCCCAACGGCGTGGGTAAGTCCACGCTGATGAACATGCTCACGGGCAAGCTCCTGGCCGATTCGGGCACCATCGAGGTGGGCACGAACACCGTGTTCGGCTACTACACCCAGACCGAGCTGGAATTCGACCCTACCCAACGCGTCATCGACATCGTGAAGGAAGTGGCCGAAGTGGTGGAGCTCGCCAACGGCGACGTGCTCACGGCCAGTCAGTTTCTCAACCTGTTCCTGTTCCCGCCGGCCCAGCAGTACACGCTGGTGAGCAAGCTGAGCGGCGGCGAAAAGCGCCGCTTGCAGCTGCTGCGCGTGCTCATCAAGAACCCCAACTTCCTCATTCTTGATGAGCCCACCAACGACCTCGACCTGGGCACGCTCAACATCCTGGAGGACTTCCTGATGCACTTCACCGGCTGCCTGCTCATCGTGAGCCACGACCGGTACTTCCTCGACCACCTCGCCGAGCACCTCTTCGTACTCGAACCCGGCGGGGCCATCCTCAACTTCCCCGGCAACTACACCGACTACCGCGAATACCTCGAAGAGCGCGAAGCCGAAGCTGCCCTGATTGAGGAGGAAAAGGCCGCCAAAGCTGCCCGCGCCGCCGCAAAGCTCATCGCCCCCGTGGCCGTGAGCACGGCCGTAGCCCCCTCGCCCGCCAAGCGCCGCGCCACCTTCGCCGAGAAAAAGGAGCATGAGCAGCTCGAAAAAGCTATGGCCGCTTTGGAAATTGAGAAGCAGGAAATTACCGCCCAGCTGAACGGCGGCAGCGGTTCGCCGCAGGATTTTGCCGCCTGGGGGGCGCGGTTGGCGACTATTGAAAAAGAACTAGGCGAGAAAGAAGAACGGTGGCTGGAACTGGCTGAGCTGGGATAAGCCAGGCTGCTGACCGCCGAAACTCAGCAGCGGGGCGGCATTAGTCGAATAAGTGCCGCCCCGCTGAGGCCTAATCATGTAGTCCGCGACTTGGGTTAATTGATGTTACGCAGTGCCTTGGTTTAAGCGCCGCTATGGGCGTAGCGCGAACTTTGTCGTTCGCGTCCCCGTGCCGTTCGGGCGGCTTTACTGGCGCGGGGACGCGAACGACACCGGCCGCGCTACAACCTACCGCGTAACAGCAGTTTTTAAGTAGTTAGGACTTACGCAAAACCGTATTCCTCAAGCCCCAGCGGGGCGGTATATCGGTAGTAACCGACTGAAAAACAAAAATAAAGCCCCAGAAGAGTCGTACCCGGTAGGGCGACACTCGCCAGAACGGCGGCCGAGTGCCGCCCTACCGGGTACGACCCCTCTGGGGCTTTGTTCTGGATGCACAATATTGTACTACCGACATGTCGCCCCGCTGGGGCTCGCAAACGGCTCATTTACGTAAGTCCTAAGTAGTAAACCATTAGCTTCTGGCTGACAGCTGTTAGATTTCTTTTTAACAATCAGATTGTTACGGCTGAATCAATGCATGATTAATTCAGACCAAGCACTTAGCCATTGCTTTTTCAATTACCAAGTAATTGATAAACAATTGGTTGACAATGAATAACGGGTAACCCGTTTACTATTAAGCGACTACTTAAAACAATGGCCGAATAGAATTATTGTTGCTGAAGGCGCAGGGTTTGCACCTGGCTACCCTGGCGCACAGTCAGAAAATACATCCCTTGCTGAAGCATGGACACGGCGGACAGCAGTAGCTCCTGCGGTCCGGCGGCCGGCATCTGAGTGGCCATAGTGGCTAGCTCGCGGCCCATTACATCGCACAGGGTACAAACCACGGCCCCGGCTACGGGCAGCTCCAGGTAGAGGCGGGTGGCAGCAGTGCAAGGATTGGGGTAAATGCTGGCCAGCAGGCTGCTATTCCTGGTACCGCACCGCACGGCCTGCACCGCAGAGTAGAAGAAGTCGGCCGAAAAATCGGTCTGACGCAGGCGGTAGTACCACGTGGCACCGGGCGCGGAGCGTGCCGCCACATCGCGGAAGCTATACTCGGAGCGGTGGCTACTGGTGCCGGCACCGGCCACGCGGCCCACGGCTTCAAAGTAGCGACCATCGAAGCTGCGCTCTACCTGGAAATACGCGCAGTCTTTTTCCGATGCGGTGACCCACGTCAGCAACGGGGCCGAGGCCGCCCACTCGGCTCCGAAGGATACCAGCTCGACGGGCAGCGGGCCGATGGTTACCGTCGCGTCGCGACTCAGGGGCGTGCAGGTGCTGGCGGCACTTACTACGGTATAGGTGGTGGTCTGGGTTGGGCTGGCCGCAAACGTGGGGCCAGAACCTACCACCGGGCCGTTGGCCCCGCCCGTGTGCCACACGTAGGTGGCCCCGCTCAGGTTGGTGCTGGCCGTGAGGCTGGCCGAACCGCCCAACGCAATGGTGGCCGAAGCCGGCGACACGGCCAGTGTTTGGGTTTCCACGCTCACGGGCACGGCCCGGAAGCTGGTAGTGGCGCAGCCCGAAGGATTGCTGCTGGTGACGCGGTAGGTGGTGTTGGCGCTGGGCGACACCACAAGGGACGGCCCCGTGCCCACCGTACTACCGCCCACCGACCAGGTGAAGGTGCTGCCCGCCTCGT
Organism: Hymenobacter sp.; assembly: GCA_043763525.1. Classification (GTDB taxonomy): domain Bacteria; phylum Bacteroidota; class Bacteroidia; order Cytophagales; family Hymenobacteraceae; genus Hymenobacter. Next base: position 460 of record JAYULN010000363.1, on the reverse strand, counting down.
TGCTGGTGGCGTTGAGGGTGGTCGAGCTGCCCGGACAAATGGTAGTAGCCCCGCTGGCCGTGAGGGCGGGCACGAACAGTGCCACCTCCTGCTGCGTACTGGTGCCGCAAGCGGTGGGTGCCGTCACCGTATACACGGTGGAGGCACTCGGGGCCACAGTCAGCGTGCCGGTATTGATGACGCTGGCGGTACCGGGTGCCGACCAGGTATAGCTGCCCGAAGAGGAACCCGTGGCCGTGAGCACCGACGAACTACCGGAGCACAGCGTCGTAAGCGAGGCCGCCAACGTCAGAGTCGGGGCGAGGCCGATGCTGAAGACAATGGTTTTGGTGTTACTGCACGCCACCGTGCTCGTGAGCTCATACGATGCCTGCGACGTAATGGCGGGCAGTGGAAACGTGTACGGCGTGTTGCCAGTGCTGGGGTTGACAACCTGCAAGGTGGTGGTAACCCCATTCAG
>JAYULN010000362.1:0-4380 GCA_043763525.1 Hymenobacter sp. | reverse complement strand
GCGTGGTCGTCGAACATGCCAACGCCTGGCTCGACGGCTTCAAAACCTTGCTCGTGCGCTACGAAACCAGCGTCGGCAATTGGCTCGCCTGGCATTGCATCGCCTTCCTCATCATCTTTTTGCGAAAAATCGACCGCCGACCGACTTTCTAAACAGCTTCGATGATAAGCTTACTATTAAGGTAGATGCAGAAGAGATATTTTACCCTGAACTTCAGACCGGGGAAGGGCTAAGATTTTAGGGCAATGGGCAAAGCACTGCTGCTAGTCGGCTGGCTCTTGCTGCCGCCGCTGGCAAGCGCCGCCCAAACCATTAGCGGCCGCGTAACCAACGCGGCTGACGAGGCGCTGCTGGCCGTCACCGTGCTTGTGCAAGACTCGGCAGCGACGGGTTTCAGCGCGTATTACGCACCGGTGAAGGATGGCCGCTACGCGCTGCAACTCGCGGGCACCCACCGACGGGTTACACTACTGGCCGAGGCCCCCGGCCACCTGCCCGAACGCTACGAGCTGGTGCGGCCGGGACCGGGTACCGCCTACGGACACGATTTTCGGCTGCCGAAACAGATGAGCGTGGCGCTGGGGGAGGTGGCGGTGCGGGCGAAACTGCCGCCGTTCCGGGTGAGCGGCGACACGGTGACGTACCGGGTAGCGGCTTATTCTGACGGCAACGAGCGCAAAATTCAGGAGGTGCTGCGCAAGATGCCCGGCATCGAGGTCAACGACAAGACCGGCGAAATTAAATACTGGGGGCGCACAGTTGAAGCCGTGAAACTGGACGGGGCCGATTTATTTTCGGATAGCTACGCCGTTGGCACCCGGAACATCAACAGCTACGTGGTGAAGGAGGTGCAGGCCATCGAGCACTACTCGGCCAACCCCTTGCTCAAGGGCATCGAGCACACCGAGCGGGTGGCGCTAAACCTGGTGCTGGAAAAGCAAACGAGCTACTCCGGCAGCCTCAACGCTGGGCTCGGCCCGCTGCGGCCGACCACGCTGGCCACCGCCCTCGATGCCACGCTCATCGGCTTGTCGCCGGCCGTAAAATCGTTTGCCAACGCCACCTACAACAACATCGGCGAGAACAACTCGCCGGTTGATTATTTCGCCTACAACCCCACCCCCGAGCAGTTGCGGGACGCGCCCCTACTAGCGACCCGCTACCTGCCCGAAACGTATTTCAATACGTTCCTGGACGCACGGCGTCTCAACCTCAACCACTCGTTTTTCAGCTCCTACAACGCCATGTTTAAGGCCGGCCCGAAAATGGACGTGAAAACCAACGTCTATTACCTGACCGACCGCATCAACGCCCTGCAACGCAACGAAAGCACCACCGTGGTGGACGGGCAGCAATTCACCACCTCCGACCATTACGAGACCTGCAAAAGCCCCCGCCAACTCCGCGGCGACCTGGAGCTGAAGTACACCCCCACCCCCAAGTCGCTGCTGGAATACACGGCCCGCCACCGGGCTGAGCAAGTAGGCACCGAGGCCGCCATTGTGCAGAATGAGCGCACCGCGTACCACTCCCGGCTGACTACTCAGGAAACCCTGTTCGCGCAAACCCTGGCCTGGACGTGGCGAATGCGGGAAAATCAGGCTCTGCAGGTGATAGCACAACAGTCGGCCGATGCCGCTCCCCAGCAACTGACTTTCACGCCGGCCGTGTATCTGCCCCTGGATTTCGAATCGAACCGGCAACTAAGCGAATTCAAAAAAAGCTACTACACGCTCAAAGCGGTGCTGCTGCGGGGAGTGCCCAACAATAAATTTCAAGGCACGATGGGCATCAAGGCCGTGCAAAATCAGTTCACGTCGTTGCTGTCAGGTGCCAGTAGTTGGGGGGAACAGTCCGTGGCTGGCTTTCAAAACGACTTTGCGTATGCCTCCACCACCCCGTATGCCTCGGCCGGCTACAACCACCAGGCCGGCCGCTGGCGGCTGGGCTCCGCGCTTACCGCCACGTATCTGCATCAGCAGCTGCGCGGCCCCGACCTGCCCGAAACCAGCCGCAAAGGCCGCTTCCTGATAGAACCCAGCCTATCGCTGGGCCTTAAGGTGCTGGAAAACGCCTTGTTTTCGGTGAGCGGGGGCTATCGGCAGCAGCCTTTTTCGGAAGATTACTTGGTGGCTAACCCGGTCGTTGCTTCCAACCGCTTCATCAAGGCCAGCGAAGTGGGGCTGTACTTGCAGCGGGCTTATTCCACCACCGCGCTATTCGCGTTAAACGACTTGGGAAAGCAACTGCGGATAAACGTAAGCGGCGGCTGGACGGCGGGCTATGGCAACTACTTCTCGCGGCTACTGATAACCCCGACTACCACCCAAACCAGGAGCTTTTTCCTGCCCGAGCCAGCCACGCAGTGGACCGCCAGCGGCCTGCTGGAAAAATACGTGCCTGCCCTACAGAGCACGGTGCGGGTCAGCAGTGACTATTCGGCCTCCACGTACCGGAACATTGTCAACCGCTCGGGGCTGCGTGACAACCGGTTGGAGGCGCTTAGCTCTGTCCTGTTCATGAAAACCGCGCTTGATTGGAAAATTAATTTTGAAAACAAATTGGAGCACCACCTGATAGTTTCACGGGCAGCGGATAACCCACGCTTTTTCAATCAGAGTTTTTTTAATAGCGCCAAAATAATTCTCAAGCCCAACCACCTGATTCTGTTAACCGTGGCCTGCGATTATTACGTGCCGAATATCAGCCGCACCCAAACCAATTTGTTTCTGGACACCTATTTACGGGTAATTACGCCAAAGAAGGACTACAGCTTTACCGTATCGGCCAAGAACATTACGAACAGCCGTTTTTTTGAGCAGTTGGATGCGAACGACTACTCAATCAGCAGCTTTCGAGCCACCCTGTTGCCGGCCTACCTGCTGGTGAGCGCGGAGCGAAGCTTTTAGGGGACCTGCCAGCTACCGCGGGTCGCCTGCCGCCGCCCTAAACGCCACCCAGGACCGCGCCTTGGAGCCCTTTGCGCGGCAGTTCTGGGGCCGCCTGCCGCTGCAACTGCCGCTCATGTGGTGGGTGTGGCGGGTAATGAAGGGTTGCGTTTTGAGGGTTGAATGTTGAGTTGAAAGGCTGCCCCCAAACTCAACATTCAACCCTTCTAAATTACTCCCAGCGCACGTCCAGCAGGCGCAGCTGCACGGCACGCTGGCCCCGGTACTCGTTCAGCTCCACGGTGTAGCAGGCGCTGAAGGGCCGGCCCTGCTCAATTTCGGGCAGATAGTCGGCCAGACCGAAGCCGATGGCATCCACGGCCGGCCCCTGGGCATCGGCAGAGGCCAGGCGAAGCTTGAGGTGGCCCTGGCCCACCATGCGGGCGCTGTTGGGCACGGCCAGCAAGCGCTGCGAGGCAAATACCGGGTTGGGATTGCCAGGCCCGAAGGGCTCCATACGGCGCAGCTCACCAAAAAACTCCTCGGTGATGCGGGCCAGCGGCAGCACGGCAGCCACCTCTACCGGCCGCACAAGGTGCTCGGTGGTAAGGGTGCCCGCCACCACTTTCTCGAAAAGCTGCTGGAAAGCGGGCACGTTTTCCACCTTCAGGGTGAGGCCGGCGGCGGCGCGGTGGCCCCCAAACTGGTCGAGCAGGGAGGAACAGGATTCCAGGGCCTCATGCACGTCGAACCCCGCCACCGAGCGGGCCGAGCCGGTGGCCTTGCCGTCGCGCTGCGTGAGGATGACCGTGGGGCGGTAGTATTGGTCGAGGCAGCGCGAGGCCACAATGCCGAGTACGCCCTGGTGCCAGTCGGCCTGGTAGAGCACCGTGGCGCGGGCGTTTTGCAGCTGGGGGTCGGCGGCGATGCGGGCCAGGGCCTGCTGGGTGGTGAGCTGGTCGGAGCCGCGCCGCTGCTGGTTCATCTGGTCCACGACTTCGGCGGTGTAGCGGGCTTCCTGCTGGTTGGGGGCCAGCAGCATGGCCACGGCGCGGCGGGCATCGCCCATGCGCCCGGCGGCGTTGATGCGGGGCGCAAACCCAAAAATGAGGCTGCTGATGGTCAGGCGGCCCTCGCGCAGGGTGGCCAGCTCCAGCAGCGCCGCCAGCCCCGGCCGCAGCCGCGCCGCGTCCTCGTTGAAGCGCCGCAGGCCGTGGGCGGCCAGGATGCGGTTTTCGCCGGTTATCGGCACCACATCGGCGGCGATGCTGACGGTGAGCAAGTCCAGCAAATCGAATAATTCGGCTTCGTCGCGCCCCAGGTGGCGGCCCAGGGCCTGCATCAGCTTGAAGCCCACGCCGCAGCCCGAAAGCTCCTTGTAGGGGTACTGGCAGTCGGCCCGCTTGGGGTCGAGCACGGCCACGGCGGCGGGCAGGGTTTCGCCGGGCAGGTGGTGGTCGCAGATGATGAAGTCTACGCCCCGGCCCGTGGC
>JAYULN010000361.1:0-10983 GCA_043763525.1 Hymenobacter sp. | reverse complement strand
GGCACCACTTGGGTGCCGGCCGGCCGCACCACCTCCACCTACACCGCGGCGGGCAAGGTGCAGCAGGTAATAACCGAAATTGCGCCGCCCACTACCGGCGTGTACGCCAATGCGACCCGCGACACTTACCAGTACGACGCGCAGGACCGGCCCTCGGTGGTAACCACCGACAAGTGGGTGAACAACGCCTGGGCGCTCGATTCGCAGGATTTATACGCCTACAATGCCGCCGGCGACGTGGCTTCGGTGACCAGCCAGGACTGGACGGGCAGCGCGTTTGTGAATGTGTCGCGGGTGCTGTTCAATTACCAGCAGGTGACGAGCAGTCGCGGGGCGGCCGCGGGCCGGCCCCTGGCCGTGGTGCCGAACCCCAGCGAAGTGGGCAGCCCGGCCCAGATTATGCTGGAGGCCGGGGCCCCCGCGCCCAGCGGGGCCGTGTTCGACGGGCTGGGCCGCCAGGTGGCCACCCTCACCGGCACGGCCGCCCAGGCCGCGCGCGGCAGCCTGCCGCTGCCCACCAACCTGCCGGCCGGCTTGTACCTGGTGCAGCTGCGCGCTGGCAACCGCCAGTGGCAGGCGCGCTGGCAGCAGCGGTAATTTTCTGCCCGGCCCTGCGCCAATCCCGTAGCTTTAAGCCCCGGTCGAAGACACCTTCGGCCGGGGCTTTGCGTTTACTCCTTTGTTTACCCCCATCCCACCCGCGCCATGTCTTTGCTCTTCAACGATTTTACCTCCTGGGGCGCGCACTGCGCCGCCACCGGCGAACCGCTCTACCAGCCCGTGCTCGATTATGAAATCGAACAAAAAGGCCGCACCGAAGACGAAATCTGGGCCGGCCTGCAACGGGCCTACGACGTGATGCGCGACGCCGTGCAGGAAAGCATGACCGGCGACATGACCTCCCGCTCGGGCATGATAAACAACGGGGCCAAGAAAATTGCCGCCTCGCCCATTACGGTGCTCTCGCCCGAGTTCAAGCAGCTCATCACAAGGGCTTTGGGGGCGAAGGAGGTGAACTCCTGCATGGGCCGGGTGGTGGCCGCGCCCACGGCCGGGGCCTCGGGCATCCTGCCCGGCGTGCTGGTTACCATTCAGGATATTCATAAGCTCACCGACCGCCAGATTCTGGAGGGCCTGCTCGTGGCGGCCGGCATTGCCCTCATCATCGAGCAGAATGCCTCGCTGGCCGGGGCCGTGGGCGGCTGCCAGGCCGAAACCGGCTCGGCCGCCGCCATGGGCAGCGGGGCCATCGTGTACTGCCTGGGCGGGCCGGTCGAGCAGGTATTTGCCGCCGTGGCCGTTACCATTCAGTGCATGCTCGGGCTGGTGTGCGACCCCGTGGCCGGCCTCGTGGAAGTGCCCTGCGTGGTGCGGAATGCCTCGGCGGCCGCCATTGCCTTCTCCTCGGCCCAGATTGCCATCGCCGGCATCGACCCCGTTATTCCCGTCGACCAGTGCGTGGCCGCCCTCGGCGAGGTGGGCCAGGCCATGGAAACCCGCTACAAGGAAACCGCCCTCGGCGGCCTGGCCAATACCACGCGCGGCCGCGAAATTGAGCAGCGCGTGCTGGTGCAGGATATCAACATCCTGCCCGACGACGGGGGGTGAGGATGCTGCTTGGGAAGCCGTTCAATCGTACCCCCTAGCTGCATAGTCCCGGAGGATTGTGGTGTATTTTTATTGGCTGCTTACTGAGCGAATTTACGGGAAAAATACCACGCCGGTGCGCCCGCACAACGCCGGCAACCCGGTACCTTATCCAGCAAAGTACAGAAAGCCTCCAAAAGCCAGCCACCCGCTTCGGCATCGACCCCAAAACGGTCGCCACCGCCCCAGCACGGAAGAGGCCGTGCGCGGCCCCCAACCGGCTTTGGCCGTGCTCACGCCCGCCGAAGAAGCGGCCGTCATCTTGTTCCGCCAAAAGACCCTGTTGCCCCTCGATGACTGCCCCTACGCCCTGCAAGAGGCCATTCCACACCTGAGCCGCTCGGCCCTGCACCGCTGTTTGCAGCGCCACGGCATCAGCCGCCTGCCCCCGGACGACCCATCATGCTCCGGGACCATACAGTGAAAAACAACAACTGAAGTCATCAAGAAGCCGCCATTGGCATACTTCTACAAGCTGAACAATGGTGTAAATTAAGATTGTTTCGGCTTATCCGCGTGCCCGGTTGGCACCGCTATTGCTCAGCGAAAGGAGAAAAAACGAAAAGCCCCTGGCACCGGGCCAGGGGGAATACAATAGCCCATAATGCTGCGAAAGTTATTGTTTTACTACTTTCAAATGCCGGGCCTGGCCGTCGAGCACCAGCCGCAGCACGTAGAGGCCCGGCGGCAGCGCCACCAGCCCCCGCACGTCGGGCTGGCTGAGGCCGGCGGGCACGGCCAGCTTCTGCGCCAGCACGGTGCGGCCCAGGGCATCGGTGGCGGTGAGGGTGGTGCGGCCGGCCGTGCGGGCCTGCACCCGCAGGGCCAGCTCGGCCCCGTAGGGGTTGGGGGCGGCGGCGATGCCCGTTTCCGTCACCACCTCAACGCTTAGGGCGCGCACGGGCGAGAAAGTGGCGGTGCCGTTCCGGTCGAGCTGGCGCAGGCGGTAGTAACGCGGCCCGGCTTTGTCCGGCTCGCGGTCGAGGTAGGTGTAGCGGTGGGCGGCGGTGCTGGTGCCCGCGCCGGCCACCCAGGCCAGGGCCCGAAACTCGCGTCCGTCGGTGCTCATCTGCACCTCGAAGCCCCGGTTGTCTTTCTCGCTGGCCGTGCCCCAGGCCAGGTCGGCATCGGGGCCGCGGCGGGTGGCTTCGAAGTAGGCTAGCTCCACGGGCAGCGGGGCGGCGGCATCCGAACCGGTGAAGGTGCCGAAAGCCGTGAGGGCCACGCCGCTGGTGAGGGTGCGGGCGGCGGGGTTCACGGTGCTGGTTGGGTCGGTGCGCCAGCCCGCGGCGGCCGGTAGCTGCGAGAGGCGCAGGGCAGTTGCAGCCGTTATCGGGCCCAGCAGGGCGGGGTCGTAGCTCAGCACCAGCTGGTAGTCGTAGCCCGCGCCGCTGGCCCCGGTGGTTTCAAAGGTGAAGTAGCTGTTTTGGTAGCGGGCCGTGGGCGGGTTGGGGCTGGGCGGGCTGGTGCCGGGGAAGTAGCGGGCCGTGAGGGCATTGGGCAGGGTGCCCGTGCCGGCGTAGGTGACGCTGGCCACCGGGCGGCTGTTGAAGAAGAAGTTCTGGGTGCTGCCCGGCGCGTAGGTGCCGGCTACCTCCAGGACATTGGGCAGGGTTGTGGGCGTGAATTCGTACGCGCCCAGGTCGGGGGCTCCGGCGGCCACGGTGGTGGGCCTTGGGTTGCCGGCCAGGTCCAGGGTCAGGCCGGCCAGCTGCACGCCGGTGCCGTTGAGGGCGTAGGCGCTGGGGTCGGCGGGGTTGGGGGCCAGGTTCAGGGCCGAAGTGAAGCCGGCCGTGTGGCCGGCCACGGTCTGCATCGAGCTGCGGTCCTGGCCGGTAGTGGCTTGCCAGGTGGCCAGCGTGGCGATATCATCCCCGGCGAGGTGGCCCAAAAACTGCGGCGACGCGGCCAGAGTGCCCCGTCTTCCCGCGCCCGAGCGCAGGTCGTACAGGTTGTAGTCGATGGTGGTGAACGGGTTGGCGGCCGGGTCGCGGGCATACACCGCGTAGTTGGTGCCCAGGCCGGCCGGGTCGGGGTCGGAGGTGGTTTGGATGTTGCTGAGCACGTTGTTGTGCGCGTCGATGCCGGCCACGCCGGTGGCCACAAACAGCGCCGCCGATACCTTGTTGGCAAACACGTTGTTGGGCCGGTCGCCGCTCATCTGCACCGAGTTGTTGTGCAGGGCATACCCCGTGCCGCTCATCAGCCCAATGCCGCCCAGCACGTAACTAACGCTGTTGCCGGGGCTGTCGCCATCGGCCCACACATCGGCCACCACGTTGTTGCGCAGCGTGGTGGCGGCCGCGCCCGCGCCGGGGTCCACGATGATGCCCAGCACGCCGTAGCCGCCGGTGGTTACGTTATGCACGCTGCGCACCACGTTGCGCTCCAGCAGCGCGCCGGTGCTGCCCGCACCCAGCGCAATGCCGTAGGGAATGTTGCTCCCGTTACCCGTCACGTTCCGGATGGTGTTGTGCGTGGCCCGCACGCCGCGGGTTTGCACCAGCAGCAGGCCGGCGCGGGTCAGGTTGTCGGTGGGCTCGGCGGTAGTGGGGCCGGCTTCGTTGTCGGCCAGCACCAGGTTGGTGTAGGGGTGGGCGGCGGTGGCTTCCGCGTCGATGCCCACGGCAACTCGCAGCAGCTGGTTGTTGCGGATGGTGTTGTCGTTGTTGCCGTCGCCCAGAAAGGAGGGGTCGGCCCCCAGCAGGCCGATGCCGGCTTGCTGCGCGGCCCCGTTGTTGGAGCCACCCACCACCACCAGGTTTTGCACCACGTTGTGAGTGGCCCCGTTGGTGGTCGAGGGGCTGGCCAGATGCACCACGGTGGCAAAATTGGCCGTCGAGTTGTTCACCAGCGTCAGGTTGCGCGTGGGGCTGCCGCTGTCCGAGCCGTCGAGGGTCACGTAGTCGGCCCCGTCCAGCTTGATGATGGACACGGGCGAGCTGCCCCGAATGACTGTGCTCACGCCCGCATCGGGCTTAATGGTGAGCGTGTTGGTGGCGCTGGCCGTGGCCTGCCCGCTAAAGGTGATGGGCAGGGTTTCGCTGGGGTAGTTGGCATCGAGCAGCACAAAGGTGGCGGGGCCGGCCAGGCCGTTGCTATTGTAGGCCGCCGCCGCCGCCGTCAGCGTGGGGAAGGTGGCCGCCGGCACGTGGGCGCTGGTGCCCACGTAGTAAGTGCCGCTCAGGGGCGTTTGGGCGCTGGCATGCCGGCTGCCCAGCAGCCCCAGCAAGAGCAGGCTCGTTCGGCCCAGCCTGCGCGCCAGGGGGTGCCCGAGTGGCCAGGGAGCGCCGCCGGGAATGGCGGATGGAAGGTGTTGCATGGCAGCGTAGGGAAAGGTGAAAAATGCCGAGCCTAAAGCCAGAAAACCTGCCCGGACCACGCCGGGTAGCACAGGAAAGCGCCCGTTTTACTGGGTGTTTCAAATAATAAGTTAAATGCATGTATTAAAATGTTTTAACGAGAAATGATTGCCAATGGATGCTCCGCAAAACTGCGCCAGCGCTACCGTAAGGGCTGCACCACCAAAAAAAACTTCCGGCCAGAAGCCGGGAGTTGGGAGCAAACCGTTGGGTACAGTGAACACTGCCGGGCGGCACTGCGTGAAAATGCCGGCTCAGAGCCGCCCGTTTCAGGGGCTGGCTTTCGTGCCGGGGGCCATGGTGAGGCGGGCCATAAAGTCCAGGGCAGTGGCGTAGCGGCTGCGCAGCTCATTGTAGCGCAGCCAGGCCGCGTCGAGGTCAGAGCACAGCGGCAAGCCGCTGTCGGCCAGGGTCTCGCAGGCCCGGTCAAAATCGGCCCGGCCGGGCGGAGAATTCTCTTCGCCGGGTTGCAGGGTTGGGGCATCGGTGCCGGCTTTGTCGTTGAAAAAGCGGTACACCCGGTTCAGGGCCAGGCAGCCGGCTTTGAAGGTGAGCTGGGCCTGCCGGGGCTGGGGGCCGTTCACGGCGGCAAACAGCAGCGCGGCCGTATCCAGAATCAGCCCGCCGCTGCTCACCCAGGAGCGGCCGGGCTGCGGCGAGCGGAAAAACGAGAGAATGGGCAGCGAGGTGTGGCTTTCCTCAATCTCCACGAACCAGCGCTCCCACTCGGCCCACTGCTGGTCGTCGTTCTGCACCGAGCCGTCGTGGTTGAGCCAGCCCAGCAGGCACGCGGCCGTGGGCGGCGTGCCGGCCCGCAGCTCCAGCAGCGCCACGGTGGCCTCGCGCCGCGAAAACGCCTGGTAGATAGTAGGCAAATACGACAGCAGCAGCGTGAGCAGCAGCAGCCCCAGCGTGGCCTCCGAGTAGCTCAGCGCCACGATGTGGAGCTTGTGGGAATTGGCGGTGCCCAAGGTGAGTAATGAGCTGCTGCTTAGCTCATAGCACTTCCGCCAGCTGCCCTCGCCCAGTGCCCAGAACATGCACGTGTAGCCCAGGCTCACGAGCGCCTCCCAGACTACCGGTAGCGCCACCAACGCCACCGGCGCGTAGTGGGCCATTATCCGGTCGCGCTGCTCGTAGGAGTTGGCCAGCCGGGCCGCGAAATCGAAAAACAGGCGAATGCCGCGAAACACCCAAATATTCAGTCGCACCACCTCGTTGCGGGGCAGAATGAACGAGCGAATAGCCGCCGACAACGTGGTGATGACCAGCATCACGCCGCCAACGCCACTAAGCAGGCGCAGCACAAATAATAGAATAGGAGACATGACTCCCTCAAACGCAGAAGCCAGCATTCTGGCTACGCGGCCCCGGCCAGCGAGTAGCGCAGGCACTGCCGCCGACTGGCCAGGCTGGCCGCGTACTGCTCGCGCATTTCAGCCGATAAGCAGGAGCGGGCCAGGAGCTGCTCGGTGGCGGCTTCGTGGCCTGCCACGTCAGCCAGCAAGCGGCGTACCCGGCTTAGCGGCAGGCCCAGGCGGCGGCCCAATTCCAGAAAGTCGTCGTAGGCCAGGTAGGCATTGGCCGCGAAGCTGGGCGTCTCAAACCCGTCGGCGAACAGGTCGAGGGCCAGGGCATTGCCATCGTTCACATGCAGGCTGGTGTTGAGCAGGTCGTAGGCGGGCGTGAGGTGGTGCTGGTGCTCGCTGGTATCGGGCCGGCGGTGCAGCGAGAAGTTTTTGAGGTGCGCATCGCCGTTCGAAACGAGGTAGTTGAAGAGGGTGAGGCGGAAGAACAAGGTCAGCTCGGCCATGTAGGTGGCGGGCAAATGTTGGCGCACGAGGTGCCCCAGTTGCTCGTGGCTGAAATCGTATTTGTAGTTATGGCCGTGCTCTTGCTCGGTGCGGCCCCCAATCTGGGCGAAATCCTCCTGCGCCAGCCGCAAGCCATCGGTCTGCACGTCGAAGCGCCGGGTGAGGTAGGCGGGACTGCCATCGGCAAAGTGCAGCACGGCACAGGCCGCCGTGGGCAACTTGAAGACCTGACGCGCTAATTGCATTGTAAAATGCTCGTTGGTGGGCAGGCTATCAATATTGCGGAAATAGCTGGCCGGTATGGGTTTCAAAATGTACTGCCCCCCCTTTGCGGTAAGGGCCAGCTGCGGTGCTTCGTTACTGCCTTGTTCCAAACGCAGTGAGAATTTTTCCCGCACTCCGGATACTGAAATTAGTCGGGTCAGCTCACGCAAGCGCAGCATTTCTGCTCCGTTAGCGCCCGCCGGTGGTGCAAAACCTAAGGTCGCCGACACCGCCGCGCCATCAAAAAGCTCGTGCCGGCAAGCCGAACAGAATTCGGCCTCCGCTCTTTTTAATCGGCGCAGGCACCCGGCGCAGTAAGTCATGACAAGTTAATCTCACGGAGCGTGACGGCCCCAATAGTTTCGGTATGCGCCGTGCGTAGCAACCGTAGCATGTGGTCGTTTTCGTCAATGCGCAATTCTCTGCACTGAATTTGCTTGGCAATGCCCTCCGCCAGCAAGCCATAAAAGAAGCTGAACAATACCGGCGCTACAAAAGCTTCGGCCCGTTTCGGCAGCGTCAGGCTAATAGCTGGTTGGTCGGTTTGCAGATAATCCGCTGCATAAACGAAGGAGTATTGCGGGCCGGAGCGTTGCAAGATGCCAGCCACGCGGCCATTAAACAGCACTTCAGCGACCAGCGTTTGCATCAAAAATGGGGGTCAGGGTTACTTGCAAGTTCAGAACGGCGGCCAACTTCTCTAGCTGACGCAGTCCGGGATTTGCCCGGCCAGCCTCCAATTCCCGGACCAATCGCACCGACACTCCACTCACTTCCGCCAACTCTTGTTGGGTTAGCTGAAGCTGAATACGCTGGCGAAGCAAAAGCTGATGCAAGTGCGGCATTTAATTGCCTATAGTAAAATTTATTTGTGCTAATTTATAACCAAAATAACCAAATAGGAAAAATAATGCCTCTTTCTAATAGACTTTTATTAGATTACAGATGGTCGGTCCTTCCACATTTCCCGAAACGACTGCCCGGATACGTGCAGGCTTTCGCGCCGCTTGCTCCAGCCCACCTGGCCCAGCAGCTGGCCCAGGCTCCAGTCCTTAATGGTGGCGGGCAGCACATCGAGCACCCAGCGGTGTTGCATGCTCCATTTCCAGAGGCCGATGGCGGCCCGCTCTTCTAGTGGCGCGTAGCCTTCCTCCACGCTTTGCTTGCGGTTGAGGAGCAGGAGGCTGTGCAGCGGAATACGCACCGGGCACACCGTGGTGCAGGCTCCGCACAGGCTGCTGGCGTAGCTCAGGTGCTTATGCTCGGGCAGGCCGCTCAGGTGCGGGCTGATGACCGAGCCGATGGGGCCGGAATAGGTGGTTTCGTAGGTGTGGCCGCCAATGTTTTTGTACACCGGGCACACATTCAAACAGGCCCCGCAGCGGATGCAGCGTAGCGCAGCCCGCTTGTCGGGCTGGGCCAGCAGGTTGGTGCGGCCGTTATCGAGCAGAATAACGACCATCTCCTCCGGCCCATCGACCTCGCCGGGTTGGCGCGGGCCGAAGTACACCGTGTTGTACACCGTAACCTGCTGGCCGGTGCCGCTGGTGCTGAGCAAGGGCCAGAACAGGTCCAAATCCGTGAGCTGCGCAATAACTTTCTCGATGCCCACCACCGCGATGTGCAGCTTGGGAAAGGTGGCCGAGAGGCGGGCGTTGCCTTCGTTTTCGGTTACGGCCACGGCCCCGGCATCGGCCACGAGGAAGTTGCCACCGGTTACGCCCACTTCGGCGGCGGTGTACTTGTTGCGCAGCAGGTGCCGGGCCGTGAGCACCAGCTTCTGGGCATCGTCGGTCGATTCCGTGCCCAGGTACTTCATGAAAATCTGATTGATGTCGGCCTTGCTCAGATGCATGGCGGGCGTTACGATGTGGTAGGGGCGCTCGCCGTTGAGCTGCACGATGTACTCGCCCAGGTCGGTTTCGACCGATTCGATGCCCTGGGTAGCGAGGTACTGGTTGAGGTGGATTTCCTCGGTGGTCATGCTCTTGGCCTTCACCACGGTTTTGGTGTGGCGGGCGGCGGTAAGCTTGCCGATTTCGGCCAGGGCTTCGTCCGCGTCGCGCGCCCAGATTACCCGGCCACCCCGGGCGGTGAAGTTGGCTTCGAATTGCAGCAGGTACTTGTCCAGCTTTTCGAGCACGGTGGCCTTGAGGTAGGCCCCCCGGTCGCGGGCCAGCTCGTGGTGGTCGTAGAGCTTCATGCCGACGCTCACGGCCGCATCGTACTTGCCGATGTTGAACCGGATTTTGCGGCGGTGCTCGCGGTCGAAGGCTTTGGTTTCCGCGTCGAGGAGGAATTGGTCGGCTTTCATTTTCGCACAGAGGTTAGATGAGGTAAATGAGGTTCACAGAGTCAATTCGAAAGACGAATGAGCTGGTCTTTGAGATGGATAGTGTTGAAATTCATTAACAACCTTTTCCTTAACCCCGAAAGCCTCAAGTAGTTCAGTAGTTGCTTGGAGTGGACCGGGGCCAAAACTTCAACCGATTTCAACTCGATTATGACCTGGCTTTCCACGACCATATCGGCCCGGAAGGCTAGGTCCAGGCGAATGCCGTCATAAATCACGGGCATTTCTACCTGCGTGGCCACCAGTAGCCCAGCCTTGCGCAGCTCATGCGCCAGCGCAATTTCATACACCGACTTCAGCAACCCCGGTCCAAGCACGGTATGCACCCGAAAAGCAACCCTCAGAATGCGTCCCGTCAATTTATCTTCTTCCATACAACAGCTCTGTGGACCTCATTTGCCTCATCTAACCCTCTGTGCGAAAATACCTCAGGGCTTATTCGAGTCCACCACCACGCGCCCGTTCCGATTGGCCAGCTCCCAGGCCAGGTGGAACACCAGCCGCGCCCGCTTCTCCATTTTCGGAAACTCGATTTTCTCGATTTCGTCGCTCTGCTGGTGGTAGTCGGCATGCACGCCGTTGAAGAAAAAGGCCACCGGCACCTTGTTCACCGCGAAGTTGTAGTGGTCGGAGCGGTAGTAGAAGCGGTTCGGGTCGGCGGGGTCGTCGAAGCGGTAGTCCAGGTCGAGCCGGGTGTACTTCTTGTTCATGGCCTCGGTTATCACCTTCAGCTCGGAGGCTAGCTTGTCGGAACCAATAACGTACACGTAGTCAGCCTTGCCCTCGTGCTCCACGTCGGTGCGGCCAATCATGTCCACGTTCAAATCGGCCTCGGTACTGGCCAGCGGAAACACCGGGTTCTTGGAATAATATTCTGAGCCAAATAGCCCCTTTTCCTCGCCCGTCACACTCAGAAACAGCAAGCTGCGGCGCGGCCCGTGGCCCTCCTTCCTGGCCCTGGCAAACGCCTCGGCCATCGTGATAATGGCCGCCGTGCCCGACCCATCGTCATCGGCCCCGTTGAACACCTGCCCGTCGTGCATGCCTAAATGGTCGTGGTGGGCCGAAATCACGAGGATTTCCGCCTTCTTATCGGTGCCTTCGATGAAGCCCAGCACGTTTTCCGTTTCCAGCGGCACGCGCTTGCGGGCGGCCTTAATCTGCATCGAGCCCATCGTAAATGGCGAGGCCACCGGCTGTTTGGTCGTATTGATTTTGGCCAGGTAGGCCTGCATGTCGGCATCTTTCGTGCCCAAAAGCTGTAGGCCCACCGCTGGCGAAATAAAGAACGACGGCACGCGGCTGGGCTTCTCGCCCGCCAGCGCCATGGCCGGCCGCGCAATGGTGGGGGCCAGCCGCGCCGCTTGCTTGGCAAAGTTGCTGGTGGGGTTGAAGCTTACAAAAAACACCGTGCGGGCCCCTTTTTGGGCGGCCAGTTGGGTTTTGTCGCGGTTATCGAGGCCCCACTTGGTGGGCGAGCCGTCGGGGCTCAACAAGGCTTTGCCCTCGCCATCGGTGGGCTCGCCGAGGATGATGAACAAGT
>JAYULN010000360.1:0-11040 GCA_043763525.1 Hymenobacter sp. | reverse complement strand
CACTTCCCGGCCCGGCCGAAGCGCTTCCAGGCGGGTCCGAAGCATCTACCGGAGCTATTTCGGGTGTTTTGGGCGGGCCGCCATTTGATTTGCACAGTGTTCTCCGTACTTTAGCTGAGTTAAATCTCTCCTTTCTTAGATACAAATGAACACAACCCGCGTCAACATTATTTACCGAGAAAGCCACCTGAGCCGTCAAGAGGTTGTGGACACTTTTTTTGATATTGTAGGCGCAACAGGGCAACCGCACCAAAATATTAAACTGTGTCTCCAGCCTCTGGAGGCACTTTAGTAGCAGCCGCTTTTCGATTTTTCGAACACCTCCAGGCCGTTTCCAAGCACTGGGGGCACATGGGCCTAATTTGGTGCGGTTGCCCTGTACCCGATAGGGCGGCACTCGGCCGCCGTTCTGGCGAGTGCCGCCCTACCGGGTACGACCCCTCTGGGGCTTTACTCCTGTTTTTTCAGTCGGTTACTACCGATATGCCGCCCCGCTGGGGCTTGAGGAATACGGTTTTGCGGAAGTCCTAATGAAGAATGAAGAATTTACGCTCGTGAGGTTGTTCTTTTGCGTTCATCCACCTTTAATTCCTAATTCCTCATTCTTCATTCCTCATTAAGCGTAGCGATAATCGGTGGCGGGCCGGCCGGCCTTTTGGCAGCCCAGCGGCTGGCCGAAGCCGGCCACAGCGTGCAACTGTTTGAGGCGCAGGCCACGGTGGGGCGCAAGTTTCTGGTGGCTGGGCACGGCGGCTTCAACCTGAGCAATGCGGAGGAAACGAACCGTTTCGCCAGCCGCTATGGGGCGGAGGAAGCTCGGTTTCGGGCGCTGCTCCGGCACTTTTCGCCGACCGATTTGCGGGCCTGGGCCGCCGATTTAGGCATCGAAACCTTTGTGGGCACCAGCGGGCGCATTTTTCCGGTGGCAGCGCACAAGCCGGCCGATTTGCTGCGCGCCTGGCTGAATCGGCTGCGCGAGTTGGGGGTCGAAATCAACACCCGCCACCGCTGGCTGGGCTTTGCGGAGGCCACGGGCTTGCGCCTGCGCGACGAAACCCCCGGCCCGACCAACGGCCGCGAATTCACCATCGAGCCCGCCGCCACGGTGCTGGCTTTGGGTGGCGCGAGCTGGGCCAAAACCGGTTCCGATGGCGCGTGGGTGCCCCTGCTGCGCGAAATCGGGATTGAAACCGTGCCCTTCGCCCCGGCCAACTGCGGCGCGGAAGTGGCGTGGTCGGCTTTTTTCAAGGAGAAAATCGGCCGCGCGCCGCTCAAAAACATTGCCTTGCGCGTGAACGATGGCCCGGCCGTGCGGGGCGAAATCATGCTCACCGATTACGGCCTGGAGGGCACGCCCGTGTACGCCCTCACGCCCCAGGTGCGGGCCGCGCGGGCCAGCGGCGGCCCGGCCACGTTCCACCTCAACCTAAAGCCTGACCTGCCCGCCGCCGCGCTGCTTCAGAAGCTGAAGCAGCCCCGTGGCAAGGCTTCTTTTCCCGAATTTCTCAAAAAAGCCCTGCACCTGGGGCCGCCCGTGCCCACGCTGCTGCGCGAGGCCCGGCCCAACGTAGCCACCCTCGGTCCGGAAGCGCTGGCGGCGCTGCTGGTCGCCGTACCGTTGCCCGTGACCGCCCTGCGGCCTTTGGATGAGGCAATTTCGACGGCCGGCGGCATCGCCTTCGCGGCGGTCGATGAGCACCTGATGCTGCGGCAGCGGCCGGGTACGTTCGTGGCGGGCGAAATGCTGAATTGGGAGGCTCCCACGGGTGGCTACCTGCTGCAAGGCTGCTTCAGCACGGGAGCGTGGGCGGCGGCGGGAGTGTTGAGGGTCGAGGGTTTTGAAGGTTGACTTAGAACCTGCTGTTACGCGGCGAGGCTGTAGCGCGAACTAAAAGTTCACGCTACAGCCTTGCCAGCCCTTCAAATAAAGGCGTGCGTAACAGCAGTTATTAACTGCTGTTACGCGGTAGGTTGTAGCGCGACCGGTGTCGTTCGCGTCCCCGCGCCAGGAGAGCCGCCCGAACGGCACGGGGACGCGAACTAAAAGTTCGCGCTACGCTCCCAGCGGCGCTTAAACCAAGGCCCGGCGTAACAGCAGTTAGAACCTATCCGAATAGGGCATCATGCTTCGCTACGCGCTGCATGACCGTTCTTTTTTGGCCCTATTCGGATAGGCTCTAAGAACGGGTACCCCAAAGTTTTACTTCGGCCCGCGCGAACATCAATCGTTCAACCTCCGAAGCAGCAACCTAGGCCCGCGCACACCTCAATCGTTCGCGCGGGCCGAAGTAAAACTTCGGGGTACCCGTTCTGACTCACCCCTTCCACTGTTCTTCCTTACGGCGGGCTTCGGCTTCCTCGGCCTCGCGCAGAATTTGCCGGGCCTCGCCGAGCAGGCGGCGGCCGGGGTTGAGCTCGTCGCGGGCGATGAGGGCGAAGAGCAGGAAAAACGACACCAGCGGCAGTACCCAGCCCAGCACAAACCACAGCCAGAACGACCGGCCCCGGCTGTGCGCGCAGTACCCCGTCAGAATCGGGATAAAAGATATGGCCACCGCCATCACAAAAAGCATGTCGATGAAGAGCATAGGCTTGCGCGGTTGGCGGGGGTGAGAGCGAGGCGGCTACGGCAGGCAGCGGCTGCCCGAATATACAAATTTATGAGCAGTGCATGAAGTATCCGGAGGGGAAATTTGTTTCGCGGCACCACTATCCGGCCATTTTTTCCGTAGTTGGGGCGAAGTCGGGCCCGCAGCGGGGCACGGCCGTCCGCCAATCGTCCATGTGGGAACACCAAAGCTTATTTCGCGTATCTGCCCAACTCTTCGCCGAGGGGGTTTTTAATCTCCTCGACCGCAGCCTGCGGCCCGAGGTATTTCTTTTGGGTTTTGCCTCGGCCAAGGAGGCCGACGAGCCGGGGGGCGTGGTGCTGGAGCCCACTTCGGTGCGCTACAGCGCCACCGATTTCGAAGACGTGAAGGCCCGGGCCGCCGCCCTTGAGGCCGATGCCGGGCCCAAGGGCTCGGTGTACCACCTGCACCCCAACGACCACGACCGGTTCGAGAAGCAGCACTGGTACGAGCTGGTGTGCCAGGCCACGGAAACCACCCTGCGCGGCCTCACCGCGGCCCGCCAGGAAAACCGCCGCTCGTTCTGTGCCGTGCCCGTGAGCCTGCAGGGCTACCTCGTAACGGTGGTGCTACAGCTGGCCAGCGACTGCTACGACGGCTACTACACCCTGCCCAAGCCCGGTAGCGGCCGGCCGGCCAACCTGCCCCACGCGGCGGTGCTCGAGTTTCTGCACGATTGCGCCCGCGCCCTGCGCGAAGCCGACACGGCCGACAACGACCAGCCGGTGCTCGACCGCGACTACAACGAAGTGCTGCGCTCGGCGGGCCGCCGCCTGATGCTGCGCGTGGCCCCGGCCGGCACCCACGGTCTGTATGATGCCTGCAACGGCGTGGCCGCCCTGCGCCACGAGGGCGACGAGGGCATCGGCACCATGCTGGTGAGCCGCCGCCAGCACCCGTCCATCGTGCCGGTGCTAACCCTGGAAACGCCCGTGCCCATGCGCGACCACCGCTCCATTCGCAAGCTGCTGGAGCTGAGCGAGGGCCACACCGCCCTGATTTCGGATGCCTCGCACGTTTTTGGCCTGGGCCAGCTCGTGCCGCAGTCCGACACGCAGTTTGAGCCCCTGGTTACGGTGCATTTCACCAACCACTACAGCTGGGAGATGAGCCACGCCGGCCACGTGCTGATGCGCGTGGTGAGCAACACGCCACGCCTGCCCCAGGGCCACGTGGCCGCCGACAACTTCGCCCGCATCATCCGCATCGTTTTCCCGACGCTGAACACCGACAGCACCGAATACCTCTGGGACCTGGCCCAAAAGGCCACCACCCAGCCCACGGGCACCATTCTGGTCATCAGCACCGGGGCGGCGCAGGAGGCCCAGCGCCTTACGCGGCAGTGCTTCCGGGTGGTGCCGCGCATCATGACGCCCTCGGTGCTGCGCCTGGTTACGAACATCGACGGGGCCGTGCTCATCGAGCCCAGCGGCATGTGCCACGCCATCGGAGCCATTCTCGACGGCCTGGCCACCGACAAAGGCGACTCCTCGCGCGGGGCCCGCTACAATTCGGCCCTGCGCTACGTGAACAGCAGCAAGTACCCCGCGCTGGCCGTGGTGGTGAGCGAGGACGGCTGGATTGACTTATTGCCCAGCTAGGCACCAAATCCGGGGCTGACGGCTACCGCAGGTATTGGCTGCACGGGCATAGGTGTTACATTAGCTGGCCACTTTGCACTGCGCCGCTATGCTTCCTTCTTCTGCTTCTCTAACTGACCTTGATAATTCGTCGGCCCTGGCCGCCGCCGAGCAGCGCATCCGCGAACTGACCGAGGCCCTGGACCGCGCCCGCCAGGCCGAGCAGCTGGTGGAATCGCTGAACCGCCTCCGCGACGAAAATCCCAACCCCATTGTGCGCATTGGGGCAAACCTGCAACAGCAATTTGCCAACGCGGCGGCCCGGCGGCTGAGCCACAGCATGTCGCGGGCCGAGCGGGTGCGCACGCAGCACCAGCTGCGAACGGGGGTGCAAACGGCCATCGCCCAGGGGGCCGAGCACCGGGAAGAAGTAGTGGTTGGCACCCGTATTTTCGACATGGTCATCATCCCATTCGAGCAGGGCAGCTACGCCAACCTGTATTTTTCCGACGTAACCGAGCGCGAAACTGCCCGCCAGCAGCTGCGCGAGCACCAGGAATTTATGCAGCAGGTACTTGATACCATTCCGACGGTGGTGCTGGTGCGCGATGCCCAGCAGCGCCTCGTGTTTGGCAACCAGGCCATGCGCACGGCCTGGACGGCCTCGCCGTTAAGCGGCCCCCGGCCCCGGCCCCTGCAAACGATGCTTGAGCTCAACCAGTCGGCCGAGCTCGATGCCCAGATGCTGGCCACCGGCGAAGAGCTGGCGCTGGAAGAGTCCCTCACCATGAACGACGGCAGCATCCAATGGTACTACGCCGTGCGCCGCCCCCTGCGCCGCCCCGACGGCACCGTGCAGGTGCTGGGGGTGAGCACCGACATCACCGACCTCAAACGGACCCAGCAAACCCTGGAACGCAGCGAAAAGCGCTACCGCGACCTGATGCACTACGGCCAGGCGCTCATCGGTACCTGCGACATGCAGGGTACGGTCCTCACCGCAAACCCGGCCCTGGCCCGGTTGCTGCGCGAAAACGCCGACGAGATGGTGGGCACTTCGGTAACGACCCACATGATTGACGAGGACCGCGAAGGCTTCCCCTTGTACCTGGCCCAGATTTCCCAAACGGGCGAGGCCCAGGGTGTGCTGCCCGTGCGGCCCCGCGGCAGCAACGAGCTGCGCTACCTGCACTACCACAACTTTGTGGTGCGCGAGCCCGGCCAGCCGCCCTACATTGTTTCGCACGGCCACGACATCACCGACCGGGTGCTGGCGGGCAAGGAAATGAAGCGCGCCAAGCTGACCGCCGAGGCCGCCGTGCGTGCCCGCGAAAACTTCCTGGCCAACATGAGCCACGAAATCCGCACGCCCATGAACGGGGTGCTGGGCGTGGCCAACCTGCTGGCCAAAACCCCGCTCACCGCCGAGCAGCAGGAGTACCTGCGCATCATCCGCAGCTCGGGCCAGCACCTGCTGGCCGTGCTCAACGACGTACTCGACATGGCCAAAATTACCTCCGGTAAGCTGGAGCTCAACCTGGAGTCGTTCAACATCTGCGACTCGATGCAACAGGCCATCCAGCCGCTGGCCCTGCAAGCCACCGAGAAGGGCATCCTGTTTCAGGGCCAGCCCCTGAGCGACTCCTCCCCCTTTCCGGTGGTGCGCGGCGATGCCCATCGCCTGAACCAGATTATGATTAACCTGGTCAGCAACGCCATCAAGTTCACGCCGGCCGGCGGGCGGGTGCAGGTCGAAAGCGAGCTGCTGGCCGAAACCCCCGAGGCGCTCACCCTCCGGTTTCGCGTTACCGATACCGGCATTGGCATGACCCCCGAGGTGGTGGCACGCATCTTCGAGAGCTTCACCCAGGCCTACACCGACACCTCGCGCCGGTTTGGCGGCACCGGCCTGGGCCTGAGCATCAGCCGGGCCTTGGTCGAGCAAATGAATGGCCACCTGACGGTGGAAAGCACGCCCGGCGTCGGCAGCTGCTTCGCCTTTACCCTCACCCTGCCCAAGGGCAGCACGGCGGCGGCGGCCCCCGCCCCAACCGGGGTCGATACGGGCCAGATGCGGGGCATTCGGGTGCTGCTGGTCGAAGACAACGACATCAACCGCATGGTGGCGGCCTGGACGATGCAGGCCTGGGGCATTGAAGTAACCGAGGCCGAAAGCGGTGCCGAAGGCGTGGAGCTATTCAACCAACACCCCTTCGACGTGGTACTGATGGACATTCAGATGCCCGGCATGAGCGGCCTCGAAGCCACCGCCCTGATTCGACAGCACCCCGAGTCGGGCCGCGCCCACGTTCCGGTGCTGGCCCTCACGGCCAATGCCTTCCGCGCCGACCACGAGCGCTACCTGGCCGCCGGCATGGACGACTGCCTGGCCAAGCCCTTCGAAGAAGCCGAGCTCTACGCCAAGCTGCGGCGGCTGCTGGCCCGGTGATTTTTCAGTGATTAATGGGTGATAATTACAGCCGTTTCCAAAGTAGTGTGCGTGCCCCGGTCCGACGGCTCCGCCGTCGGACCGGGGCACGCACACATTTCACGCGCTTGGTACCGGGAATGGGCACAATGCCGTTGCCCTGGGCCAGCACCCAGGCCAGGACCAGCTGGCTGGCGGTGCAGCGCTTCTGGGCCGCGAGGGCGTTGATGCGGGCCACTAAATCCAGGTTTTTCTGGAAGTTTTCGCCCTGAAAGCGGGGGGGGCGGCGGTAGTCGTCGGGGGCCAGGTCGTCGAATTTCTGAATCTGGCCCGTGAGCAAGCCCCCACCCAACGGCGAATACGGCACGAAGCCCACGCCCAGCGCGCGGCAGGTGGGCAAAATTTCGTCTTCCGGCTCGCGGCTCCACAGCGAATACTCGGTTTGGAGGGCGGCGATGGGATGCACGGCCATGGCCCGGCGCAAGGTGGCGGGCGCGGCCCAGCAGTTCTTCGTTTTTGTAGGGGCCGTACATGTCGGCCGTGTCGAAGAAGGTGAGGCCCAGCTCCAGGGCGCGGGTGCTCTCGGCATCGTCCGGACCGCCGTAGAAGTCGGACATGCCCATGCAGCCCAGGCAGCCCAGGCAGCCCAGGCCCAGAGCCGAAACCGTGAGGCCGGAGCGGCCCAGTTGGCGGGTTTTTATGGAAGTTAAAAGGAGTTTGGGGAAGGAAAGAGAAAATGCGTTTTGAGAGTATTCCCTACACACAAGCAGCGCAAACGGCTAAATCCAGGTTTTGATTTCGCGTATTATCTCCAACCTCACCTCTCCGCACCCCCGCCACGGGCTTCCAACCTCCCGCCGCCACCTTCCGCACCGCCGCCACGGCCTTCCGCACCGCCGCTCCACTGTACCTTTGGGCCGTGAACATCTCCCTGAAAACCACGCTGCGCATGGCTCTGATGGCTTTGGCCCCGGCCCTGGCCGCCTGCCCCTCCCGCACCGGGCCCCTGAATGAGCACGGCAAACCCTCGCCCGCTACCGCCGCCGAAATGGCCCTCATGGCCCGCCACGACTCCCTGATGGCCAAGGAGGACCAGCTGTTCATCCTCAAGGCCAAGGTTACGGCCACCCACTTGCCCGCCGCCGGCCCCTACCTGCGCGGCCTGGCCGCCGCCGATGCCGCCATGATGGGCTGGATGCACCAGTACCACGCCCCCGACACCACGGCCACGCCCGCCGCCCGCGTGGCCTATTTCGAGCAGCAGCAGCAGGTACTGGCCGGGGTCAGCCGACAGTTTCGCGCAACGATGGACTCGGCTGCGTTGTTTATCAGCCAGCACCCGGCCAAACCGGCCGCCCCCGCCCCTTCCAAGTAACCCATGCTGAAACGCCTTTTCCTGCTGCCCGCGCTGATTGCGGCCGGCCTCACGGCCTGCACCGAGCCGCCCAAAGAAGCCGCCAAACTGCCCATTATGGGCGAGCGCGACGTGCGCCCCCGCGCCGATGGCGGCCCCGCCGACACCGTGTTTGCCACCGTGCCCGCCTTCCGCGTCGTCGACCAGGCCGGACAGGTCATCACCAACAAAACCTTTGCCGGGCGGGCCTACGTGGCCGATTTCTTCTTCGCCACCTGCCCCGGCATCTGCCCCAAAATGCAGGGCGAGCTGCTGAAAGTGTACCAGAAATACGCCACCGACCCGCGCATCGTCTTCCTGTCGCACACCATCGACCCGGCCCACGACAGCATCCCCGTGCTGCGCGACTACGCCCAGCGCCTGGGCATTACCGATGCCGCCCGCTGGCACTTCGCCACCACCGGAGCCCACGGCGAGCCCACCGCCAAAGACACCGTGTTTCAGTTGGCCCGCGCCTATTTCACGGCCGCGCTGCCCGACAAGCAGGCCCCCGGCGGCTTCGCCCACAACGGCACCTTCGCCCTCGTAGACGACCAGGGCCACATTCGCGGCCTCTACGACAGCCTCAACCCCATCGAAGTGGCCCGGCTGATAACGGAGCTGCCCATTCTGCTGGCCGAAATCGACAGCCGCAAAGCCGCCGTGGCCCACCAGTAAATGCCGCCCCGTTCGCTCATTTTAGGGGTTTTGGCCGTGCTGGGCATCTCGCTCCCCGGCTGCTTCAGCAACAACCGCCACCAGGGCGAGAAGCTGTACGCGCTGCACTGCGCCAGCTGCCACGGCGAACAGGGCCAGGGCCTGGCCCGCCTTATTCCGCCCCTGGCCGGCTCCGATTACCTCGTCGACCACCGCGCCAAGCTGGCCTGCCTGCTGCGCAACGGCCAAAACGAAGTCATCGTGGTGAACGGCGTGGCCTACCACAACATCATGCCCGGCAACAAAACCATGAGCGTGGCCCAACTCACCAACCTGCTGAACTACATCGAGAGCCACTGGGGAAACGAGGCCACCCCGCGCACCATCCGGGACGTGCAAACGCAGCTCGATAGCTGCCGCGTGCCGTAAAGTATGTCGTGTCGAGCGCGCTGCCGGTCATGCTGTGTTTGAAAGAACGCCATGCAGAGCGCAGCGAAGCATCTTTACTGCGTAAGTAATCAACTTTACTATTGCGATAGAGATGCTGCGCTCAGCATGAGGTTCTTTTTTACTCCGCCCTTTTCCTCCTCACCCCTCTTTTTACCCCATTCAACCCACTTTTTCGCCGTAGATTGCACTTCCAATCCATTCGCAATCACATACTATTATGGGCCTGTTCGACTTTCTGAAAAATAAACCCGCCGACGAAAACCCGGCTACTCCTGCTCCGGCTACTCCCGGCACGCCGCCTGCTGCCGCCGACAAGCCCGCTGGCGGTCCCCGCTACCAGGGTGCCAAGTTCACGGCCCCCGCCGAGCCCGTGGCCCCGGCCTATTCCATGCCCGAGCCGGAGCCCTTCCCCTTCAACCCCGAGAACGTGCTGGAGCAGCTGCTGCTGCTGGCCGCCACCGACGAAAACGCCCGCCCCGCCTTCTACCAGGCCTTGTTGCAGGAGGAAATTCTGATGATTCTGGCCCCCATGGAGGGCATCGAGCCGGGCGAAGTAGTGCTGGCCGAGGGCCAGGAAATCCAGCTCCAGATTCTGGCCGATGGCAAATTACCCATCTTTTCCTCGGTGCCGCGCCTCAGCGATGGCGGCGTTGAGAACGGACCCGTGAGCTACGTGCGCCTGCCCGGCCACGCGTTTTTCAACATGGTGCAGGGCCAGGACTGCGTGCTGAACCCCTTCTCGCCCGCCGGCAAATTGCTGCCGAAAGACGAGCTGGCGGCCCTGCTGGCCGGCCAGCTTACCGGCCCCATGTCGCCCGCCGGCGGCGATGCCCAGGTAATGCTCAGCCAGCCAGCCGACTACCCCCAGGCCGTGGCCGAGGCCGTGGCCGCCTGGGCCGCCAGCCAATCCCACGTTCAGGCCGCCTACCTGGCCCAGATGCAGCTGGCCAACGCGCCCGACGTGCCGCGCCTATTGCTGGCCTTCACCAGCAGCAGCCCCGACCCCGACTTCATGCAAGACCTCGGCCCCGTGCTGCAAGGCCAGACCAACGCCTTCCAGTTCGTGGATTTGATGCTGCTGGATGTGAACTCGGAAGAAGGCGTGAACCCGTATTTTAAGACGGTGGAGCCGTTTTATAAGAAGTAATAGGTCGTCAGTTAGCCGATATTTTCAACAGAACGTCATGCTGAGCTTGCCGAAGCATCTCTGCCGCAGTAGTAATTATTTACTCTCGTGGTAGGGTTGCTTCGGCAAGCTCAGCATGACGTTCTGTTTTCGTTTTACCCCGCTCCCGCCTACCATCCCCGCATGAAACTCACTTCCCTTCTCCTTCTCGCGCCCTTCGCCGTCCTCGCCCAAACCAAGCCTGCCCCGCTCCTGCCCCCAGCCGACCCCAAAATCCAGAAGCTGGTTGAAGAAATTTCGGCCAAAAACCTGGAAGCTGACATTCGCAAGCTGGTTTCCTTCGGCACGCGCCATACGCTGAGCGACACCCAAAGCCCCACGCGCGGCATTGGCGCGGCCCGCAATTGGGTGAAATCAGAATTTGAGAAATACAGCAAAGCCAGCGGCGGGCGCATGACCGTCGAGCTGGACACCTTCACGGTGAAGCCCGACGGCCGCCGCATCAACAAGCCCGTGCTGATGGCCAACGTGCTGGCCACCTTGCCCGGCACCGACCCCACCGACACCCGCGTCATCCTCGTGAGCGGCCACATCGACTCGCGGGTGAGCGACGTGATGAACGCCACCGCCGACGCGCCGGGGGCCAACGACGACGGCTCGGGCACCGTGCTGGTGATGGAGCTGGCCCGCGTGCTGGCCGGCCAACGCTTCCCCTGCACCCTCAAATTCGTGGCCGTGCAGGGCGAAGAGCAGGGCCTCTACGGCTCGGGCCACCT
>JAYULN010000359.1:0-1774 GCA_043763525.1 Hymenobacter sp. | reverse complement strand
CGCTTTACGGGGGTAGACCCGCTGGCTGATGTTACGCCGGACTGGAATCCGTATCAGTTTGCCCTTGGCAATCCCATTGCGGCCAATGACCCTTCTGGGGCTTTAACTCAGGCAGATTTTCAGGCAATTCTCGACCGACTGTGGAGCGAGTCGGGTAACAATGGGTACGCGAGTTGGAATGGAAGCGGTGGAGGTGGTATCGGTGGAGAAGGACCAAGTTTCGGGGGCACCTTTAGCGGAAGACAAGATTTGGTTTACCGCAATGGTACTTTGGGTTATTATACTCTATCTCATGATAATGTTACTACATTATCTACTTTTCATGGACTTTCCATAAATCCATGGCCCCCTGTATCAGGTCCAAGCCAAGATTCTGACCCAATGAGTGGAGCTCTTACTGGAGCAGATACTGGAGTCGCTGTATTTGGAGCAGCATTAGATATTGAGGAGCATTATCTTAAAAAGTTTGTTAAGGCAGGAAATTGGCTCGCTCGTGGCAAAGAATATACAAGTGCCTTTCGAGGAAATCAGTATATCAACAAAGTTTCATACGTAGCTAAGCTAGAAAAGTATGCTGGTGTAGTAAAAACCTTAAGCAAAGGTTTGCTCATAACGGGTGCTATTGTAGCAAGTGCGCAATATCTTAATGGGGATATAAGTGGTTATCGTGCGACAGCGAATATTGTGTTTGGAATAGTTGGTACATTTGTTCCTGCGGTTGGTATTGCATACGATATAATTGAAATGAAGTACGGAGACCAAATTGAAGACGCATTTTGGGATGGGAGGCCAAAAGGAAATGATTGAATACATCAAAAACCTGCATAAATCTTTGTATTTTCAAATACTAAACTTCGTTTTTTGGGTCAAAATAAAAGATACTCCACATGTAACCGCATTATTGAACTTGTCCTTTTTGATGTTCATGAATGTAGTAACTATATATATCGCATTAAAAATTATTTTTTTCCGTGAATTACACATTGAAAATGTATTTACATTATTATTAGTATTTTTTTTAATCCTATTAGTTAACTATAGCTCTTTAATTAAAGACATTTCATTTGTCGAGAAATTTGAGGAATTGAGAAGGGCAAACACTAATAGTAAGAAGGTCGCTTCACTGGTATACATCTTATTGACAATATCATTATTTATCATTTTTATGATAAAGGGTCATGATACAAATATGCATTCTCGTTAGAATATATTGAGGCTCCTGTGTAAGGGATAGCTAGAAAATAAATAAGGTGTCATTACATTTTCTAAAAAAGGCTAAATAATAAACAGCTGATAAACAGTAACCTATGTTATTTAAATTCATTTAGCCATACAAAAAAACGCCTACACATTTTTTTATATATCAAATAAATATATTGCTGTATTTTACAAATCTAAGATTATAAAATATTTAATGAATCTGACGCTAAAAAAATGACCATATTCCTTTTTTTGTTATATGCAATAAATTTTGGCTCAAATATTTGCAGAGCCCAGACCGGTCCTACCGTCCAACTACAAGCCGATGCCGTCGTCACCCTCCCCACCGGAGCCGGCCTTGCTGTTATTGCCGCCGGCGACTCCAATCACGACAACCGCACTGACCTGGCCGTGTGTGAGCGCACCCTGGGCCAGGTAGCCCTGTACCTGCGCTCGGCGGCCGGCACCTACCCCGCGGCCCGCCACACCTACGCCGTGGGCCAGTCCCCCAGCGGGCTGGTGTCCTTCAACCGCCAACCCGGCATCTACCACGCCGACCTGCTGGCCCTGAGCG
>JAYULN010000358.1:0-4413 GCA_043763525.1 Hymenobacter sp. | reverse complement strand
CGGCTTCGCCCACGGCGCGGCCGCCGTTCACGGCCCGTAGCGCCTGCGCCTGTTGCTGCTGGTCGGCTTGGCTCTGCCGGGCCACGAGGCGGCCGGCGACGAGCTCGTGGTCGCGCATCACGTCTCGGGTTTCGGGCGCGGTGAATACCCGGTCGCCGGCGGCCAGCTGGGTGATGCCCTGGCTGGCGGCCAGGCGGAAGGAGCCGGGCCGGCCAATCAACTCCGGGCCGTGCTCAGCCACCACAGCCAGCTCGGCGGGGCCGCCCTCGCGGCCTTTGAAATAGTTGGGCAGCGGTTTGGCCTGAATCACGGCGGCCTGCGCCAGGCCCTGGGCCAGCACAAAGGCGCTGAAGGGCAGGCCAAAGGTTTCGGGAAACTCCGAGATGGCCCGGGCCACGCCCAGTGCGGTCGAGATGGCCACGTTGAACAGCGCCTGCTCCTTATCGGCTTTGGCCTGCGCCCGTTTCAGCTCGAGCTCGCGTTTGTGAGCCCGCTCCTCTACCTGGGCCTTGAGTTCGGCGTTGTCGCCGGCCACTACCAACTCGGCATCTTTCTGGTGCTGCACGTCCTCCAACTCGGCGGCTCGGCGGTCGGTATCGATTTGAAACGACGCATCGGAGATGGATTGCAGCGTCTGAAGAGCTTCCTGAATGATGCGCGCCCGCTCCTGTTCGGTTTTGCGGGTGATGGCCACTTTCTGGTCGCCTTCCTTGCGGGCAATCTCCAGCCGGATTTCGGCCGCTTCCTTTTCGCGGTCGCCTTCCTTTTCCAGGTTGGCTAACTTATCCCGCAGAAAGCTGAGGTCGAGGCTGCGCACCTGGGCATCATACTCTTTCTCCGTGACAAGGCCTTTGGCCCGCGCCTGCTCCAGCGCCAGTTGCTCGGCGCTGTATTGCTTTTCCCGGTCATTATTGGCAAAATCGGCGTTGTCGACCTTCTTGCCCTGGTCCACTTTGCTGATGGCGGCGCGGTAGCGCTCGTTGGCCAGCTTGATTTTATCCAGTGCGCCCTGGGCGGCCCGCACCTCGGCGTCGCGCGTGATGCCGGCCAGCTCCTTCTGTAGGTCGGCCGTCTGCTCGGCGGCGTTCTGCCGCTCCACGTAGGTTTTGTTAACGTCGTCGCGGGTCTTCTCGGCGGCCGTGATTTCGCCCGCAATCGTGAGCTTATCGATTTCCGCGAGCTGGTCGGCCAGCGTATTGGAGAGCGTGATTTGCCGCTTGTTACCGGTGCGGGCAATCTCGGTCAGCTTCTGCTGAAACGCCTCGCTGAGGCGGACGCGCGCCGTGGCCGTGGCCTGGTCGCCGTTGATTTTCTCCTGGTTGGCCTTCACCACCTCCCGAATTTGCTCGTTGCGCTCCAGCACGGCCAGCTGCGTGCGGGCCTGCACGGCTTTACGGTTAGCCTCGGTGCGAATGGCCTCGCTGTTGGCCGGGTTGTCGAACTGCCGGTCCAGGTCGTCGATGCGGGCCTGGAGCCGCTGCTTCTGCAACTCAAACTCTTCTTTGGCCGTGTCGGCCGTGGCCTGCTTTTTCTTCTTCAGCGCGTCGGTGCCATCATCCTCAGCCCCGGTCTGGGCTTTGGTGGCCTTGGTTTGCATGGCGGCCGCCGCGGCTCCGCTCAGGCCCAAGTCGTTCAGAATCTTCTGTTGTTGCGCCCTCAGGGCCTGCACCCCATTCAGGCGGTTGGTGGCCAGCGAGAGCTGCCGCTCCGCCTCATTATACTTGTCGATGGAGCCGGTGTCGAAGTCTCGCAGCGGCCCTTTGCCCTCGGCTACACGCTCCGAATTCACCTGTGACAACTGCTGCGCCCGCGCCAGGCTGATGCCCTGCAATTCCACTTCCTGCTTGCGCAGCGCCAGGGTGTTCTGTAGGTCGGCCACGGTGGCTTTCTGGCTCTTCTCGTCCTGGGTCAGCTTGTCGAGGCGAAGGAACGCCGTGGAGGCTTCCTGGTTGCTCAGCAACAGCCGCGCCTGGATGGCTTCTTTCACGGCCCCGGTGTTCAACTCGAACGCGCCGGTCTGCTGGTTGATTTTGCCGATGCTGTCGCCTAGCGAGTCTCGCAGCCGCAGCGTGATGAGGTCCAGCTCGCGGGTCTGCTCGATGGTGGGCTTCTGGCCCTTGGCCTGCAAAGCAGTGTGGGCACTGGTTAGGGCTTCGTAGCGGGCCAGCAGGTCGCGGGCACTGTTGGCCGTGCGCAGGTTGGCCCCAATCTGCTCGCCCGACAACGCAATTTCGCGGGACTTCGCATCCTGCAGCTTCTTGTCGTTGCCCAGCGCCAGCAGCCGGTTGGCTCCGTCGATGATGTCCTTGAAAAAGCCGCCCACGGCACTGCCCACCACGCTGCTGCTGATGGCTTTTTTGAGCCGCTCCCACGAGCCGGCCAGGTTGTTCGTTTTCAGGGCTGCCTCGCTCGCCACCGACGTGCCCACGCGCAGCTGCTCGTTGGCCACCTGCTGCCGCTCGGCTACCAGGTTGGTGCTCTTGGCCAGACTGGTAATAACAGCCTTGGCTTCGCCGCTCTGGAGCTTGAGCGTGGCCAGTAGGTCGTTGAATTTCGTGGTCGTGGTGCCGCCGGCGTTCAGGCCTTTGAGGAACACCTGAATCGCTCCGTTGAAGTCGGTGTTGATAAGCTTGGTGAACTGCTTCAGCGTTAGCGTGGAGTCGCCCAGCTTGGCAATTTTGAACGCTTCCTCGCGCTTGTTGCTCAAGGTGCTGAAGAGGCGATTGAGGCTCGTCCCGGCCACCTCGCTGGTGTAGCCCAAGGATTCGAGCACGTCGGAGAAGCCGAGGACCTTATCCAGCCCCAGGCCGGCGTTGGCGGCCACGGCCCCGGTGCGCAGGGCCACGTCGGCCAGGAACGGCGCGGTGCTGGCCCCGGTGCCGGCCAGCTCATTCAGGGCCGAGCCGATGTTGATGAGGTTGGTTTTGATATCGGGCCCGAGGGAGTCGCCGAACACCTTATTAATCTTGCCGAGCGACTTCGCAATTTCCTCGGCTCCACCGGAGAAATCATCTTCCAGGGCCTGCACCGACACGTCCAAGCCTTCCACGAAATCGGCAATCTTATCCTTCGCGGTGCCGAGCTCGCCGCCGATGGCCGCCTCGTCGAGCAGCCCTTTCAAGCTAGTGCGGGTGGTCAGCGTGTCGAGCTTCTCTCGCAGAATATCAAACTCCGCGGCGGTCTGCCCGGTCGTTTTTCTAACTGCAATGGCCGAGTCCGAATACTCGGCATTATCGGTGAACACCTTGCCGAATGCCGCGCTCACATTCTGGAGAGCGAAATACACGCCCACCAGCTTGCCAACGAAGTCCCCAGCTGGGCCGGCGCTCTCCTGCAGGCCCACGCCGTAACCCCGCAGCTCGGTGTTGACCTTGCCCAACGCGGCCTCCGTCTGCTTGATTTCGGTCTGAAGCTTCTGCTGCTCATCCGCACTCAGGCCGGTGGCGCGGGCTTGGGTGTTCAGGGCCTGGGCCCCGGCCAGCAGGGCCGCTTTCTGCTTTTCCAGTGCCCCCACTGCCTCGATGATGGATTCGGCATAGCGGCCCACGTTGCGGTAGCCGCTGTTCACGTCGCGGCCAAACGAAATCATGGCCTGGTTCACCTCGGCGAGCCGGGCTTTCAGCTGCTGGGCCTCGGTGCTGTCGGCTTGCATGCCGCCGGCCAATGCTTTCAACTGAGCATCGAGCGAGCGGGCCTCATTCTCCATGGCCCGGTACGAGCCAGTGGCTGCCGTGAACGTGCTGTTGGCCCCACGTAGCGCCCGGTTGAGGTCCTCGGTCTGGGTTTTGAGGGACTGAATGGCCGTGGCTGCCTTCACAATGGCCTGCGCATCGTTGGCCGCGTATGCCTCACGCAGCGCCTCACGATGCTTCTTGAGCTCAGCCGTGTAGCTGCTGGTAGCTTCCTGGGCCAGCCGTTTGGCTGTCGTCGCGCCAGCTTCAGCCTGCCGCAGCTGCTGTTGCTCCTGGGCCAGTTTGCCAACCTCCGTGGCCAACGTGCGCAGGCTCGTGCCTTCGACGAGGGCGGCTGCTGAGAGGGCCGCCGTCTGCTCCCGGAGTTCTGCTGTTTGTGTCTTGATGGCCGCCAGGCCGGTGGTGATGCGCTGGCCATCGGCATCCACATTCTTGGCGAAGGTCTTGAAATTGCGATTGAGCTCGCCCACGGCGGCTGTGAACTGCTTCAATTCCTCCGAGCCGGGACCCAGGCCGTTGAACAAATCGCTGTAGGAGATAGGACCGGACGACATAGAGTAGCAGAATTAATGTACGTAAAATAAGCACATTAATTCTGCTATTTATTGTTCCCGATTATCGTTTCCCAGCTGACTTAGCCTGGCCGCATTCCCGGCTGTTCCGGGAGTGCAAATAATCAACGGCCGAACGCAGCGCGACCAGGCTGAGCTGGGTCGGGCTG
>JAYULN010000357.1:0-4418 GCA_043763525.1 Hymenobacter sp. | reverse complement strand
ACCAGCTCGCGTAACTGGCTGGCTGAAAATGTATTGTCGCGCAAAAAACGGTACACCTGGTCGTGGCTCACCTCCGGCAGGTGGTCCGCCAGATGCGCCCCCGTATAATTGCGTGAGGTATTGAGCAAAAAATCAATGTAAGTGCTTTGCGTTAGCATAAAAGGTCATTCTTGGCCCAAATTACGCCCTGTGCGTAAGTCCTATGAAGAAATCTCCATTTGCCTATGCATCACTAATAAATACGTTTGATTAACTCGTCATGGTACAGGTATAGTGAATAGGCTGTTCGTTCTCGACCGCGATAGGAGAAGCAGCAACCAGAACCACCGCAAACCGCTGAAAGGCTTTAGAAAGAGCGTTCCTATCATGCGAGAGCGCTGCCAACGGTCGCAACGAATAAGTTGAAAGAATTGATGGGTGGTACAAAAAGATGCTGTTTTATCGTGTTTTTCATGAGCACCCCTATGGCACATGTCGATACATCCGTATCACGCAGGCAGTTGAGTCGAAAGCGACCATCTTCATCAACCATTAAAAGACGTGCTCTGTACTGAGCGTTCTCAGAGTCGGTAAGGGGGCTTCCACATCCAAGCGGTTTGGATACAGCACAGCATAGATTTCGGGGCAAGCTATCAAAGCTGGTTGGTCGGCTGTCCCATCACCGATACCCGCTCATCCGCGATAGGGAAGGTGCAACAGAAGCTGTAGGAGCATCAGCTTCAGTCACAGAAGGTGGGATGTGAACTTTCAAAGGTGGTCGGTTTAGTTTAATCAAACCTATCCAACATTTCTATCAAACACGAAACCGCTAGAAATTGCGTAACTGATTAATAGACAAAGAAAAAGCCACCCTTTAGAGGTGGCTTTCTTGTAGTCCGTAGGGGAATACAACTCCTGGCCTCAAGGGGTCGATAACCTATTTATTTTCAGATACTTACATGGCTACTAAAAATCTTTGTTTCCAAGTGGGGGCGTAATTGGGGGCGCAACCCCCACTAGTGACTTTCACCTACCAACTTCACATCATACCGGGCCGCCACGTCCAGCAGGATGCTCCGCAGCTGCGTCGAGTCGTGGGCCAGCATTTCCAGCAGCACCAACATCCGGTCAAATGCCTCGTTGGCATTCGCTGGCACGCTGCGCGTAAACACGCCCTGTACCTGCCACAACTCTTTTAACTCCGACTGCGGCAGTAGGAACGGGTCATAAAACCGGTTGTCCGAGAGCAGCTCCAGCGGCTCGTTGCGCTTCACCGGCCCGCGCAGGCGCTTGACCATAATTCGGTCAAGGGCCACCACCACGTACACATGCTTGGGCTGAATCAGGTCCAGCCGCTCGGTGAAGGAGGCCACAACCAAGTCGCCCTGGCTTAGCGTGGGCTGCATACTATTACCCGCAACCTCAAAAGCTCGAAACGACTTCCCCCGCAGCCCCGGAATACGAATCGTTTCCATCTCCTGCATCGTGTCTTCCACGTCCCGCGCCAGCACGTAGCCCACCTCGGCCTTTACCGACACGATGCTGATTTGCTCCTCGCCTCGCTCATTTACTGTCACCGCGTAGGGGATGCCCGTGTAAGCTGCACCACCCTGCTTGGCCGGGGGCACCGACACATGGCCGTGTAGCATCGGCTCTTCCCCGCGCATCAGCCACTCCGAGCGCAGCTCCGGGTAATGGTCCAATATGTCCATTAAAGTTTCGTATCCCGGCTTCGAGTCATTCTTAACTAGTTTATACAATTTTTGGGGACCTTCGTAGCCTAAATTCTTGGCTAACTGATAGGCCGACAGGTCGAAATGACGCATCAAGTCATTGATGCGGGTGCCAACGGTTGCTCGTGCGTCCACTTCTTTTGCTGTTAGTGGGTAAACTTTTTTTGCTGTTGTCAACTTTGTTAGCCACATTTGGTCTTCAAAGTCTAAACAAAGATATGTAATAGCAAACAAAATGGAACACTTCGCAAAGATTATTTCTGAACTCCGCGCCACGCTGCCCAAACGCAACGACTACGTGCGCCGCACGGTCGAGCTGCTGGCCTCGCAGGGCATGACCTACTCCAAGCAGCAGGTCTACAACATCCTCACCGGCCGCTATCACAACACCGACGTGGCCGAGGCTTTCATCAGTGTGGTCGAAGCCGAAAAGGAGCGGGTAGCCGCCCTCGAAGCCCGCGCCACTAAAGCCACTGCCGCCTAGCCATGCAAGTCGCCCTACTCGTCCCCGAACAGGAGTGGCAGCAGCTGCTGGCCGACGTGCAGCGCCTCAAAGCCACGGAGACTGCTACTCCCAAGCCCGCCCCGCCCCCGAGCGACCGCCTGCTGACCGTCCGTCAGGCCGCCGCCCATACCAACCTGACCCCCGAAGGCATCCGCAAGGCCCGCCGGGCCGGGCGCATCAAGGGGGTGCGTCTCAACGAAAAGGAGTGGGGATTCTATGAATCGGAGCTGAACCGTCACCTTGACCGCTACCACCGCTACCACCGCTACCACCGCTACCATCGCTACCACCGCAAGCCCGACACCAATCAGTTGCGCCAGCCCGTGGCCCAAGCTGCTTAACCCTTTCCCACCATGTCCCAGCTACTCCCCATCGTCGGCCCGGTCGGGCCAGGCCCCGGCACGCCCGAGGCCACCGCATCCATCATCACCATTCAGAAGGTTAAGCTCAAAGACCAGCACCTGACCAGCGAGTTCACCGAGCAGCGCACCCAGGATGCCCCACCGCGGGCCTTCGACCTCACTTGCGCCGAGCAGGTTCACCCTGACCTCATCCACGCCCTCACTCGCCTCGTGCCCTACCTCTGCCTGCTGGCCGAGCAACTGACCGAAACCCCCGACTACTGGCCCGACGAGGCCGAAGAGCTGCCCCCCCTGTTCGAGTCGTTCACCGTCACCGGCTTCTCGATGGGCCGCAGCCAGGGCGGCGTTACGCTCATTGGCCAGCGCGAGCTTACCGGCTGCCGGGTGCTGAACCTGACCACGCCCTACCAGTCCTTCGACGACGAGCAGGCCAGCTACCCCTACACCGGCCTGCTGGAAATAACTTTGGCCGCAGCCCTCACGGAAGTGGAAGCGGCCCTTCGCGGCAAATGCACCGACTTCCGCCAGCTCGACATATTCGAGCAGCCCGGAGCCGCCACCGTCTCTCTGATGCCCACGCCACCGCGCGCATGAAGCTCCCGGCTATCCAATTTTACCCCGGCGACTGGCACAAGGACCAGGGGGTCCAGGCCCTCGACCTGTTGCAGCGCGGGGCCTGGTTCGAGCTGCTGTTGATGATGCACGACAGCGACGAGCGCGGCGTGCTCTTCGTCAATGGACAGCCCATGCCTGATGCCGTCATCGCCCGTCGCCTCGGTTTGGATAACCAAAGTGCCAACCAAATCCTAACCACCCTGCTAACCTACGGCGTGGCCAGCCGCCGCGACAGCGACGGCGCGCTGTTCTGCCGCCGCATGGTGAAAGACGAGAACCTGCGTCAAGTACGCACCGCCGCCGGTAAAAAGGGTGGAAATCCGCTTTTGCTTAACCAAACTGCCAACCAAACGTCAACCACCGGGGATAAGCAAATTCCAACCCCTTCATTTTCATCTTCAATTACATCTTCAATAGAAGAGAGAGAGGTGGCTGACGCCACCGCGCCCGCTCCCCTCATTGAAAAGATTGAGAAAGAAAAGTTGGCTAAAAAGCCCGCCACCGCCCGGAAGAAAGGACCCGCCGCGCCGCCCACCCTCGCCGAAGTCCAAGCCTACGCCGCGACCCAACACCCCAACAGCGCCGATGCCCAAACCGAAGCAGCCGCCTTCTGCGACCACTACGAAAGCAACGGGTGGCGCGTGAGCGGCAAAACTCCAATGGTCAACTGGCGCGCCTCTTTTCGCGGCTGGATGCACCGCCGCCCCCAATTTCAGGCCGCCGACACCCGTGGCCCCAACCAGGTCCCGCCCCCGGCCCGCGCCCGCACCGCCCCCAAACCTCTTGACCCCAACCGCTGGAGCTAACCCCTACTCATTATGTCTGAAAATCAGAAATCCTACGCCACCCGCCGCCCCGCCATTTCGGCCCCCACCAGCGGCCATCTGCCGCCCCAGGCCCTCGACCTCGAAGCCGCCGTACTCGGGGCCGCCATGCTCGAAGCCGACGCTCAGCGCACCTTGCTGGCCATCCTGCCCAATGAGGAAGTGTTTTACTGCACCGCCCACCAGCAGGCGTACCTGGCCATCCGCGACCTGGTGCAGCGCGGCGACCACGCCGACCAACTCACCGTCACCCAGCAGTTGCGCCAGCGCGGCACCCTGGCCCGCACCGGTGGCCCGCATTTCGTCGCCGGCCTTACCATCCGAATCAATTCCGCTGCCCATTTCGAAACGCATTGCCGCGTCCTGCAGGAGCAGCACGCCCGCCGCGTCGTCATCACCA
>JAYULN010000356.1:0-11112 GCA_043763525.1 Hymenobacter sp. | reverse complement strand
GGGCCTGCATGCTGGGGGTGGGGCAGGCCTTTCCGGTGTATGCCGGCCAGGAGCCTCGCCTGCCGCTTTGGGCGCGCCAGCTCTGGCTGGAATGGGCCTACCGCCTGTGGCAGGAGCCCCGGCGCCTGGGCCGCCGCTACCTCGTCACCAACACCCGCTTCGTGTACCTGATGGCCCGCAGCACCCTCGCCAACCTGGTGCGCTGGCAACCAGCCGCCGCCTAAGGTTTGAATGAAATTTCCCTCAGAAGCACATCACCACATCACCACATTCTCACATCCCCACATTTTCACCTCAATTGTATGAAAGCCGTGATTTTAGCGGGTGGCTACGGCACCCGCATCAGCGAAGAAAGTGGCGTTCGGCCCAAGCCGATGGTAGAAGTAGGAGGGAAGCCCATTCTGTGGCACATCATGAAAATATACGCCCACCACGGCATCACCGACTTCGTGATTTGCTGCGGTTACAAGGGCCACATGATTAAGCAGTACTTCTCGGACTACTTCCTGCTGAACTCGGACGTGACCTTCCGGATGGACCGCAACGAGATGCAGATTCATCGTAACAATGCCGAGCCCTGGACCGTGACGCTGGTAGATACCGGCCTGGAAACCATGACCGGCGGCCGCCTGCGCCGGGTGCAGAAATACCTCGACGACGAAACCTTCTGCCTCACCTACGGTGACGGCGTGAGCAACGTCGACATCGAGGCCAGCATCCGCTACCACCAGGAGCAGGGCGTGCTGGCCACCCTCACGGCCGTGCGCCAGCCGGGCCGCTTCGGGGTGTTCAACCTGGCCGGTGAGGACAGCCGGGTGAGCAACTTTATGGAGAAGCCCGAGGGCGGCGAAACGCCCTGGATTAACGGCGGCTTTTTTGTGCTGGAGCCCGGCATTTTTGACTACCTGGGCGACGACGACACGGTGTGGGAAAAAGCGCCGCTTGAGCACCTGGCCGCCGACGGACAGCTGGCCGCCTACCGCCACACGGGCTTCTGGCAGCCCATGGATACCCTGCGCGACCGCAACATGCTGGAAGAGCTGTGGCAGGCCGGCAAAGCTGAATGGAACGTGTGGGCCAACGACAATGCCCGCCCCGTGGCCAAGCCCGTGCTCGACAGCATATTGGCTGCGCCGCTGGCCTTGCCCACGCCAGTGGGGCGCAGCCGCGCCCTGCCCGGCAAGCTGCTGCCGAGCGACTAGGAGCCGGCAGACGGCGCCGGTAGCCCGTCCTGCTTCATCTGGCATCCGCGCAGTCGAAGCATCTCTACCGCGCCATTTGTCATGCTGAGCTCGCGAAGCATCCTCTCACCGCTGAACGAATCGGGCGAACCTGATAAGCTGCTTCGTTCCTCAGTATGACATCCCATTTGCTCATTGTTAATTCTTCAACGCTAACCGATTACCACATGAAGCTTTCTCGTATACTCATCACTGGCAACATGGGCTACGTGGGCCCCGGCGTGGTGCGCCAGCTGCGCCAGAGTTTCCCCAACGCCGAGCTGATTGGCTACGACCTGGGCTACTTTGCTCACTGCCTGACGGGGGCCACGCGCCTGCCCGAAACCCGCCTCGACCGCCAGATTTTTGGCGATGTGCGCGCCCTGCCCGCCGGCCTCCTGGCCGGAGTGGATGCCGTGGTGCACCTGGCCGCCATTTCCAACGACCCCATGGGCACGGCCTATGAGGAAGTGACGATGGAAATAAACCACCAGGCGGGCATTGTGCTGGCCCGCCGCGCCAAGGCCTGCGGGGTGAAAAACTTCGTGTTTGCCAGCTCGTGCAGCATGTATGGACTGGGCGGCGACATGGCCAAAAACGAAACCTCCGACCTGAACCCGCTCACGGCCTACGCCCGCTCGAAGGTGGCCACCGAGCACGACCTGGCCCCGCTGGCCGACGACACCTTCCGGGTGACCTGCCTGCGCTTTGCCACGGCCTGTGGCTGGAGCGACCGGCTGCGCCTCGACCTGGTGCTGAACGACTTTGTGGCCGGGGCCGTGGCGGCCGGCGAAATCAACATTCTGAGCGACGGCACGCCCTGGCGGCCCCTCATCCATGTGCTCGACATGGCCCGCGCCATTGCCTGGGCCGTGGAGCGGCCCGCCGATGCGGGCGGCAATTTCCTGGCCGTGAACGCGGGCTCCGATGCCTGGAACTACCAGGTGCGCGAGCTGGCCGCCGCCGTGGCCGAGGCCTTGCCCGGCACCCGCGTGCAGCTGAACCCCGATGCCGCCCCCGACCTGCGCTCGTACCGCGTCGATTTCAGCCTGTTTGCCCGCCTGGCCCCGGCCCACCAGCCCCGCCAAACCCTGGCCGGCACCATTGCCGAGCTGCACCAGCGGCTGCACGCCATGGGCTTCGCCGACCCCAACTTCCGCACCTCGCGCCTGATGCGGCTGCGGGTGCTGGCCGCGCTGCGCGAGCAGGGCGACCTCACCGAAAGCCTCACCTGGGCCGACCATGCCACGCCGGCCGTTGGGTCGCCCATCCCGCTCTACCGCACCGAGCTGGCCGTGAACTGAACCGGGGGCTCCAACCCGGCACCCCTTATTTCCTGCTAAATCCTTAACGACCCAACGCCATGATTTTCACGGAAACCGAACTGGCCGGCGCTTTCATCATCGACCTGGAGCGCTTGTGCGATGAGCGCGGCTTTTTTGCCCGCACCTGGTGCGAAGACGAATTTGCGGCCCACGGCATTGGCCTGCCGCCCTTGCAGGCCAACATGTCGATGAACCCAACCAAGGGCACGCTGCGCGGCATGCATTACCAGCTGGCCCCCTACGAGGAGTCGAAGCTGGTGCGCTGCACGCGCGGGGCCATTTACGACGTGATTGTGGACCTGCGCGAGGATTCGCCCACGTTTGGCCAGTGGCTGGGCGTGGAGCTGACCGCCGACAACTGCCGGCAGCTGTACGTGCCGGGCGGCTTCGCCCACGGCTTCCTCACGCTGGCCGAAAACTCGGACGTGAACTACCAGGTATCGGCCAAGTACGCGCCCGGCTTCGAGCGCGGCCTGCGCTGGGACGATTCTGCCATCGGCATTCAGTGGCCCGCCGTGCCCCAGCTCATTTCGGACAAAGACCGCCACCACCCCGATTTTCAAATGCCGGTGCCGGTGCTGCGCTAACCCTGCTGAAGTCCTGTACCGCCGGGCTGCGCCGGCCTTGGCACCCCCACCGGTGCTTGCCCCCGGCTCAGCCTGGTGATACAGGCACCAGCGCCCGGCCCATCCAACTGCTCATGCTCACTTTTTATTTTTTTGCGGATGATACTGATTGATAATGCACTAAAGAAGCGTCAGGCCAGTGGCAACCCCATTCGGGTGGGCCTGGTGGGGGCGGGATTTATGGGCCGCGGCGTGGCCCTGCAAATTTGCCGCTACGTGCCGGGCATGGTGCTGGCCGCCGTGGCCAACCGCACCGTGGCCCAGGCCCGCCGCGCCTACGCCGAAGCCGGTGAGCTCGACGTGCGCCAAGTGGAAACCCTCGACGCGCTGGAAGACTGCATCCGGCGCGGCCAGCCGGCCATCACCGACGACGCGCTGCTGCTGAGCCGCGCCGCCGGTCTCGATGCCATCATCGAAGTAACCGGGGCCGTGGAGCACGGGGCGCACGTGGTGCTCACGGCCATCAACCACGGCAAGCATGTGGTGCTGCTGAATGCCGAGCTCGACGGCACGGTGGGAGCCATTCTGAAAGTATATGCTGACCGCGCCGGCGTGGTGTACACCGTGAGCGACGGCGACCAGCCTGGCGTGACCCTCAACCTGGCCCGCTTCGTGCTGGGGCTGGGCGTGAAGCCGGTGCTGTGCGGCAACATCAAGGGCCTGCACGACCCCTACCGCAACCCCACCACCCAGGAGGGCTTTGCCAAGCAATGGGGCCAGAACCCGAGCATGGTAACCAGCTTCGCCGACGGCAGCAAAATCAGCTTCGAGCAGGCCGTGATTGCCAATGCTTTGGGCATGGAAGTGGCCCAGCGCGGCATGTACGGCCCCACGGTGGCCCCCGGCACGTCCATCAGCAAGGCGGCCGAGTGGTACCCCACCGAGCGGCTGCTCGATGGTGGCCCCGGCATCGTGGACTACGTGGTGGGGGCCGAGCCCGGCCCCGGCGTGTTCATCCTGGGCACCCACGACGACCCCATTCAGCAGCACTACCTCAAGCTGTACAAGCTGGGGCCGGGGCCGCTGTACTGCTTCTACACGCCCTACCACCTGTGCCATTTCGAAACGCCCAGCTCGGTGGCCCGCGCCGTGCTGTTTGGCGATGCCTGCCTGGCCCCGGCCGGCGCACCGCGCGTGGAAGTTATCACGGCCGCTAAAATTGACCTGCGGGCCGGCGAAACCCTCGACGGCATTGGCCACTACATGACCTACGGGCTGGCCGAGAACTACGCCACCGCCTACGCCGAAAACCTGCTGCCCATTGGCGTGGCCGAGGGCTGCACCCTGCTGCGCGACGTGCCCAAAGACCAGGCCCTGACCTACGACGACGTGGTACTGCCCCCCGGCCGCCTCGTCGACCAGCTGCGCCGCGAGCAGCTGGCCCATTTTGGCCCGCCCGCCGCCGCGCCCGCCCGCCGCGTGGCCGCCGGCTCATTAGTCGCCAGCTAACAACAACCAACTCCCGCTTACCCAAAACAACCAATTCGCCATGACTCCCGACCCGGCAACCCTGCTTCATTACCTCGGTGGCAATCCGCTTAGCCCGGTTAAGCGTGGCCGCCTGCTGACTCCGGCGGTGCGCCCGCGCCGTGCGCCCGAGGTACCGGTGGCCAGTGCCGCCGCGCCCCTCACGGTGCTGGTGCTGGAGGGCGAGCACCAGCTAACGGGCGCTGTGCTGTTCTGCCTGAGCCGGCAGGCCGGGCTGGTGGTCCACCTGCTCACGCGCAACCCCCGGCACCACTACCGCTACTCGCGCTATGTGAAAGGCTACCATGCCTTTGCGCCCGACAAGCCGGAAGCGGAGTTTGTGGCCTACGTGCGCCACGTGGCCCAGGCAACCCGGGCCCAGGTGCTGCTGCCCATCGACGTGGCCGGGATGCGCTTCGCCATTGCCCACCGGACGGCGCTGGCATCGGCGGTGCGGGTGCTGCCCCTGCCCACTGCGGCCAATTATGAGATTGCGGCTGATAAGGGCCTGCTGGCCGCCTTCATGCAGTACCACCACATTCCGGCGCCTGATACCATTATTGATATTCAGGACGGGCTGGCGGCCAAGCTGGTCGGCTTTCAGTTTCCGGTGTTGCTGAAGCCCATCGAGGGTGCCGGGGGCCGTGGCATTGCCCGCTACCAGACCCCGCCCGCCTTGTTGCAGGCCGTGGCCGAGCTGCCCGCCGGCAGTCGCTACATCATCCAGAACTGCCTGGACGGGTATGATATCGACTGCAACGTGCTGTACCAGAACGGGCAGCTGGTGGCCCATTCTATTCAGAAAGGGCTGGTGCCGGCATCGGGCGACTACGCGCCCACCGAGGCCATTGAGTTTGTGCATAACGACGCCGTACTGGCCGTGGTAGACCGCCTGATGAAGGCCCTGCACTGGAATGGCATAGCGCACCTCGACTTGCGATACGATGCTAAAGACCAGCAAATTAAAGTCATTGAAATTAACACGCGCTTCTGGCTGACGGTGGTGGGCTCGGCGCTGGCAGCGAAGGTAAACTTCCCGGTGCTGGCGTGCCAGGTAGCCGCGGGGCGGCCCGTGGTGCAGGGGCCGTTTGCGCTGGGGCGCTACATCCCATTCGCCAAATTCCTCAAATACCGGTTTGGGCACCAGGGCCAGGCTCGGGCCGGCGTGGCCTTTGCCTTCCGCGACACCAGCCTGTGGGCCTATATCGGCGACCCGCTCACTAAGCTCTACCGCCTTTTTGTCGATGTCGACTAGCGAAAAGCCGGGCGAGGGTGACGGCGGTTGCGTTAGGCCTGT
The DNA here is from genome assembly GCA_043763525.1 of Hymenobacter sp. GTDB lineage: Bacteria > Bacteroidota > Bacteroidia > Cytophagales > Hymenobacteraceae > Hymenobacter. The sequence goes on along the minus strand of JAYULN010000356.1, from coordinate 5,177 downwards.
AGCGAGGCTCGCTAACCGCTGAAGCACCATTTCTGCTACTTGGTTGATTCCTGACATTGCTTTCCCCGCATGAAAAGCATGCGGATTGGGCTGTAAGGCGAAGCGTTGCTCAAACCCAGCCTGCGCACCGATTAACCATGGACGCGGGGCGAAGAAAAACCAAGCACTGCTACCGGGCAGAAAGTACTGCCCGGTAAATGGCTCCCCCACAAATGCCCACCAGGGTAACCTGGTGCGGTGTCAGCACCGCAGGCAGTTATGTCGCCGATTGTGATTGAATGATTTGAAACGACTTCCAGTCCGTTCCAAATCATTCAACTTAACTCAGCTGACCACGAAGACCAAAATCACCTCCGGATTACTGCTGCTGGCGCTGGCCGGTTGGCAATAGAAGCAGGCACAAACCGCCCTATGGCGGTGGCCGGCTGCACGCTGGTGAATGGCGATTCCGTCGCCCACATCGGACCATAGCCAGCTACGTGCGCCTGGAAGGCAAAAATCGCAATACTCAACTGAAAATCACGCTTCACTAACTCATACGCCCGCTTTCTATGCTCTCATAAACTTACCCTTTCCCATGAAAACGCTCTTCACTTCCTGCCTTTTGGCCATTCTGCTGGCCCGTTGCTTTTCTGTGCTAGCCCAAACACCTCCCGCGGGCTTTGTATCCTCCGTCGTTTCCTCGGGCTGGAATGAACCCGTGGGGCTGACTTTTAATAGTACCGGCAGTAAGATGTTTGTGTGGGAACGACCGGGGAAGGTGTGGGTGGTGGTGAACGGCCAACGGCAGCTGGTGCTCGACATTTCGCCCGAAGTGGGTGCCTGGGAGGACCAGGGCCTGCTCGGCTTCGCGCTCGACCCCAATTTCAACACCAATGGGTACCTGTACCTGCTGTACGTGGTGGACCGGCACTACCTGCAAAAATTCGGCACGGCGGCGTACAGCGACACCACCAACGACTACTACAGCCCGACCATCGGCCGGCTCACGCGCTACACGGCCACGCCCGCCGGCACGGGCTACACGGTGAACCTGGCCAGCCGCAAAATCCTGCTCGGAACCACCGCCTCGAATGGCATTCCGTCCACTTTCAACGGCCACGTGGTCAATGCGCTGCTGTTTGGGACGGACGGCACCCTGCTCGTCTCGACTGGCGACGGGGCCCAGCCCTACCCCGACCTGGGCAGCTTCACCGACACGTACTACGCCCAGGCGCTAATTGACGGCGTTATCAGCCCCAAAGAAAATGTGGGCTCGCTGCGGGCGCAGCTGGTGGACTGCCTCAGCGGCAAAATCCTGCGCCTGGACCCGGCCACGGGTGCCGGCATCGCCAGCAACCCGTTTTACGACGCGGCCAACCCCAATGCGGCGCGCTCGAAAGTCTGGGCGCTGGGCTTTCGCAACCCGTTTCGGATGAGCCTCAAGCCGGGCACGGGCAGCACCATCGCCTCGGCTGCTAACCCCGGCGCGCTCTACGTGGGCGACGTGGGGGCGCAGGCCTGGGAAGAGCTGGACGTGGTGGACCAGGGCGGCCAGAACTTCGGCTGGCCGCTGTTTGAAGGGCTGATGCCCTACGCGGCCTTCACAAACTCCGACGTGTATAACCGCGACGCGCCAAATCCGCTGTACAACGTGGGCGGATGCACCCAGCAGTTTTTCTACTTTCAGGACCTCATTAAGCAGGCCACGCCCAGCGGCACAGCTACCTTCCCCAATCCCTGCAACCCGGCCCAGGCCATTCCGGCCGCCATTCGCACCTTCGTGCAAACCCGGCCACTGATTGACTGGGGGCACGGGGCGGGGCCCTCGCGCACGGGTGTTTTCAGTGGCAGCACGGCCACCACCGTCAACGTGGGCGCGGCGGGCTCGCCCATCAGCGGCGCGCAGTTTGGGGGCAATGCGTCGCTGGGCGGCGTTTTTTACCCCTACAGCGACTTCCCGGCGCAATACCGGAATACGTACTTTTTCGGGGATTACGTGGGCGGCTGGATTCGCAGCCTGACTGTGAACAGTGCGAACCAGCCCAGCGCGGTGGGCAATTTCGTGGGCAGCGGGGCGGTGCCGGTGGCCTTTGCCGTCAGCCCCAGCGAAACGGGGCTGTTTTACGTCAATTTCTATCCGGAGGAAATTCGAAAAATCACCTACGGCACCGTGAAGGTGCCGCCGGTGGCCGTGGCCACGTCGAACAAAACCTACGGGCCGAGCCCGCTGGCGGTGCAGTTTACCGGCAGCGGCTCCTCCGACCCCGGCGGCAGCGCTCTAACTTATCTGTGGAATTTTGGCGATGGCACCACCAGCACCGCTGCCAACCCCACCCACACCTTCACGGCCCCCAGTCCGGCCCCCGCCGTCTACAACGTGATACTGACGGTGACCAACGCCCAGAATCTCACCAGCCAGGCCAAGCTCACGATTTCGGCCAACAACACGCCGCCGCAGGTCACCATTACCAGTCCGGTCAATAACGCGCTTTACCCGCTCACGGGCAACACCACCTACAACCTGCGGGCCACGGTGGTGGACGCCGAGCACAGCGGCCACCTGCTGGCCTACGAGTGGCAGACCGTGCTGCACCACGAAGCGCACCTGCACCCCGACCCGGTGGACACCACCCGCCGAACCAGCACCGTGCTCGTGCCCTACGGCTGCGGGGCCGAAACGTATTATTACACCATCTCGCTGACCGTGACCGACGCCGGGGGCCTGGCCACTACCCAGGAGGTGCGCCTCAACCCGGACTGCGCCTCGACCAGCTTCACGCTGGTCGATGCCGACGCGGCCACCGACGTGGACATTCAGCCCCTCGTGAACGGGGCGGTGCTCAACCTGGCCACGCTGCCCACGCGCAACCTGAACATCCGGGCCAACGCCAACCCGGCCACCACCGGCAGCGTGGTTTTCGTCCTTGGTGGGGCCGAAAGCCGAACGTCGACGGAGAATGTGGAACCCTACGCCCTGTTTTCGGACGTGGGCGGTGACTATAACCCCTGGACCCCTACGGTGGGCAACTACACCCTGCTGGCCACGCCCTATGCCGGGGCCGGGGCCACCGGGGCCCCCGGCACGCCCTTGTCGATATCCTTCACGGTGATTGACCAGGTGCCACCCGGGCCTTTCACGCTCACCACGGCCGTTTTTGGCAGCGGTACCATCATCAAAAGTCCGAACCAGGCCACCTATCCCGGCGGTACCGTCGTCACGCTGACGGCCACGCCGGCGGCGGGCTTCCAGTTCACGGGCTGGAGTGGCGATGCCACGGGTATGGCCAGCCCGCTGGCCGTGCCGATGACCGGCAACAAGAACATCACGGCCACCTTCACGGCCGCCTCGACCCAGCAGGTAACCAGCTTCACGCTGGTGAACGCCACCACCAACGCCGACATTCAGCCGCTGGCGGCGGGTGCCACGCTGAACCTGGCCACCTTGCCCACGCGCAATCTCAGTGTGCGGGCCAACACCAACCCGGCCACCGTGGGCAGTGTGCTCTTCGCCCTGAGCGGGGCCGCCACCCAGAACCAGACCGAATCAGCAGTGCCCTACGCGCTGTTTGGGGACGTGGGCGGGACCTATAACCCCTGGACTCCGCCCGTGGGCAGCTACTCGCTGCTGGCCACCCCCTACACCGGGGCCGGAGGTAGCGGAGCGGTGGGCGCCCCGCTCACCGTGGCCTTCAGCGTGATTGACCAGGCACCCCCCGGGCCTTTCACCTTAACCACGGCCACCGTCGGCAGCGGCACGGTGGCGAAAAGCCCGGACCAGGCTACTTACGTAACCGGCAGCACCGTGACGCTGACCGCCACACCCGCCGCCGGACAGCAGTTCAGCGGCTGGAGCGGCGACGCTACCGGCAGTACCAACCCGCTGACGGTGACCATGAATGGCGACAAAAATATCACGGCCACGTTCGTGGTGGCCCCGGTCACCTACACGTTGGCAACGGCGGTGGTGGGCAGCGGCAGCATTGCCCGGAGCCCCAACCAAGCCACTTACGTGACCGGTACGAGCGTGACGCTGACGGCCACGTCGGCGGCGGGCTTTGCCTTCAGCGGGTGGAGCGGCGATGCCACCAGTACCACCAATCCACTGAGCGTAAGCATGACGGCTAATAAGAGCATCACGGCCACCTTCACGGCGCTGCCCCAGTTCACGTTGGCGATAACGCTGGTGGGCAATGGCACGGTGAGCAAGAACCCCAACCAGGCCACCTACGCCAGCGGCAGTACCGTGAGCCTGACGGCTGCCCCGGCGGCCGGGTACGTGTTTGGCGGGTGGAGCGGCGATGCCACGGGCACCACCAACCCGCTGAGCGTGAGCATGACGGCTAACAAAGCCATCACGGCCACCTTCAACGTGGCTCCCGTGACGTACACGCTGACCCTGAACAAAGTGGGCAGCGGTACCGTGGCCAAAACCCCCAGCCAGACCACTTACGCCAGCGGGGCTACCGTAACGGCGACGGCCACCCCGGCCGCCGGCTTCCAGTTTACCGGCTGGAGCGGGGCTGCCACGGGCACCACCAACCCCCTCGCGGTGGTAATGACGGCCAACAAGACCATTACGGCCACTTTCACCGCCATTCCGCCGCAGGTAACCAGCTACACGCTGGTGAATGCCGACACCGACCTGGATATCCAGGCCCTGCCCACGGGCAGCGTCCTCAACCTGGCCACCCTGCCCACGCTCAACCTGAACGTGCGGGCCAATACCAACCCGGCTACGGTGGGCAGTGTTACCATGTCTCTGAGCGGGGCGCAGGTTGATTCGCACACCGAAAACCTGGCCCCTTACGCCCTGTTTGCCGATTCTAACGGCAACTACCCGCCCTGGACTCCGGCCGTGGGCAGCTACACCCTCACGGCCACGCCCTACACCGCCGCCAATGGCGGCGGCACGGTGGGCACCGCCCTCACCATCAGCTTCAGCGTGACCAACCAGGTGGCCCGGCAGGCGGCCCTCGCAACGGCCGGCCGCTCCGGTGGGGCGGCGGCCGAGCCCGCCGTGGCGTTCCCCAATCCGTCGGGTGATGGCCGATTCCGGCTGGTGCTGCCGGCTGCTTTTCAAGGCGAAGTCACCTACCGGCTGGTGTCGGCCCTGGGGGCCACCGTGGCCACCGGCACGCTCACCGCCGAGGCCGGCACCCCGGCCCAGTCCCTGGATTTCTCGCGCGCCATGCCGG
>JAYULN010000355.1:0-1781 GCA_043763525.1 Hymenobacter sp. | reverse complement strand
TGCGAGGGCGACAGGTCGTCGTCGAACACCACCATGCTGGTGCCTTCGTGCTGCACCCAGGCCTTGATTTCGGCCAGCTTGCCCTCGCCCACGTAGGTTCGGATATCGGGCTTTTCGAGGCGCTGCACGAAGCGCTTAGTGGCCGTAGCCCCGGCTGTTTCAATGAGAAAGGCCAGCTCGTCGAGGTACTCGGTGGTCTGGTGCTCCGACTGCCGGCGCGGCGGCACCGACACCAGCACGGCGGTTTCCTGCTCCTTGGCCGTAACGTAAGCGCCGCCTACTTTGGTGGCTACGAAGCCGGCCTTGGCGTTGTCGGTGGTGAAGTGCCTGGTACTGGCGGCAGGCTTGCGCCCGCCGGATGATTTATTTGCCATGTGAGAAGTGTTGTCAGTTGTCAGCTATTCGTTGTCAGATACTCGGTGCGGGGAGACAACAGCTGTTGCCCGATTGGTCCCCGCCTTTTTTGCCATTCCTAACAACCGACAACAAACAACCGACAACTATTTTAAAGTAAGTGAATAGGCGACGACCTGCTCCACCTCGGCCGCGGTGAGCTTCTTGTCAAAGGCCGGCATTTTGCCCATGCCGTTGGCCACGAGGTAGGTGCGCCCAAAGGCGTTGAGGTTGCTTTTGGTGAGGTCGTGCGCCCCGTTGAGGCCGCGCTTGCCGTTGGCCCCGTGGCAGCGCACGCAGTTTTTCTGGAAAAGGAGTTGGCCGGGCAGCACCGGCGGCCTGGCCGGGGCCAGGTGCGGTAGTAGCATCAGGAGCAGCGCTGGTAGTCGAAGGTTCATGGGCAGTACAACACGCAAAGTCCCCACAAAGTACCGGTGTATTTGGTGAAATGGGGAGTTGGTGAAATGGTGAGTGGCCGTATGAACGGATGGAGGTGAAATCCGTAAGGCCGACCTTTGCCCCCAACGCACCATTTCACCACTCACCACCTCACCATTTTGCGCGTCGCCCTCGTCATCAACACCAGCTGGAATATTTGGAATTTCCGCGCCAGCCTTGTGCGGGCCTTGCAGGCCGCCGGCCACGAGGTGCTGGCCATTGCCCCGCCCGACGACTACTCGGTCCGCCTCGAAACCGAGCTGGGCTGCCGCTTCGTGCCCATCCTCATGGAGAATAAGGGCACTAACCCGCTGAAAGATGCCGCCCTCACGCGCCGCTTCTACCAGATTTATCGGCGCGAGCGGCCCGATGTGGTGCTGCACTACACCATCAAGCCCAACATCTACGGCAGCATCGCGGCCCGCATCGCCGGCATTCCCAGCATCAACAACGTGAGCGGGCTGGGCACGGTGTTCATCATCAAAAACTTCGTGAGCAAGGTGGCCCTGGGGCTCTACCGTTTCGCGTTCCGCTTCCCGCACAAGGTGTTTTTTCAGAACGGCGACGACCGGCAGCTCTTCCTCGATAACGGCCTGGTGCGCCGCGAAATAACCGGCCTGCTGCCCGGCTCCGGGGTCGATACCGACCGGTTTCAGCCCGCCGCGCAGTTCACCCGCAACACCCCGTTCGTGTTCCTGATGGTGGCCCGCGTGCTCTATGAAAAAGGGGTGGTCGAATATTTCGAGGCCGCCAAAATCATTCGGGCGGCCGTGCCGGGCACGCACATTCAGCTGCTCGGTGGCCTCGACGAGGCCGGCGGCGTGGGCGTGCCCCGCGCCACGTTCGAGGAGTGGCTGCTGAGCGGCGACATCGAATACCTGGGCCGCTCCGACGACGTGGCCGCCCACCTGCACCGCGCCGACTGCGTGGTGCTGCCCAGCTACCGCGAA
>JAYULN010000354.1:0-4429 GCA_043763525.1 Hymenobacter sp. | reverse complement strand
AGCCACCCGAACGGCACGGGGACGCGAACGACAAAGTTCGCGCTACGCCCCCAGCGGCGCTTAAACCAAGGCCCGGCGTAACAGCAGTAAATAATTCCCCGAATTATTCAGAGGCTGCGTCAACCTTGCTCTACAGCGGTTGTACTTGCCCACCTATCACCACGTCGCGCACCGGGTTTTCGCCCAGCCAATATGGGATTTCGGCCACGCTGCTCACGTTGAGCACGAGAATATCGGCGCGTTTGCCGGGCTCCAGGCTGCCGCAGTCGGCGGCGTGGGCAATGGCCCAGGCGGCATTGAGAGTGGCGGCGGCCACGGCCTCTTTGGGCGTGAAACCCATGTTGAGGCAGGCCACCGACAGGGCCAGCCACAGATTTTTGCCGGGGCACGAGCCGGGGTTGAAATCGGTGCTGAGGGCCACGGGCAAACCGTGGTCGATGAATTCGCGGCCGGGCGCATACTGGGTCTGGCGCAGAAAAAGCGGCACCAGCGGCAGCAGCACGGCCACGGTGCGGCCCTGGGTTTGCTGCGCGATGCGGGCGGCGGCGGCCGGCGTGAGGTAGTCGCAGTGGTCGACGCTGGTGGCCCCCAGCGCGGCGGCCATTTCGCAGCCGCCGAGGTCGTGCAGCTGCTCGGCGTGGATTTTCAGGCCGAAGCCCATTTTGTGGGCCTGCTCCAGGTAGTAGCGGGCCACATCAAGCGGAAAAGCGCCTTGCTCGCAGAAAATATCCACGAACGCCGCCTCCCCTTTCAGGTCCGACAGCACTTCGCGCAGCAGAAAATCGACGTAGGCCCGCGGGCCGGCTGCCTTGAACTCGGGCGGCACCACGTGCGCCCCCAGAAAGGTGGGCACCACGCGCACCGGCTGCCGATGGCCGGCCTCGCGGGCCACGCGCACGAGGCGCAACTCGGTGTCGCGGTCGAGACCATAGCCGCTTTTGGCCTCCACGGTGGTGATGCCGTAGCGCCGGAAACCGTCGAGATGGTGCAGGGCGTTGGCCAGCAGTTCGGCCTCCGAAGCGGCGCGGGTGGCGCGCACGGTGCTCAGAATGCCGCCGCCGCTGGCCAGAATGTCGAGGTAGGATTCGCCCCGCAGCTTGCGCTCGAACTCGTGGGCGCGGTTGCCGCCGAATACGAGATGGGTGTGGCACTCCACCAGGCCGGGCATCGCCACGCGGCCGGTGGCATCAATCAGGCGGGTGGCAGGGCCGATGCGGGCCCGGTTCAGGTTGCTCATCGGGCCCACGGCAACTATTTTATCGCCGATGCAAGCCACGTAGCCGCGCTCGATGATGCGCCAGCCGCCCAGGTCGGGGCCGGCCAGGGGGCGGTGGGTGGGGCCGCCGGCCAGGGTGAGCACCTGCGCGGCGTGCTGAATGAGGAGGGAGTACGGGGGAGAATCGGACATGAATTGAATTAAGAATTAAAAATTAAAAGTGAAGAATTAAAAAGGAAGCAGCACCGGATATTCCAAAAAAGACCATCCTGAGCGGAATTACGTTATGCGGTACTCAAGAGCGCCTCTTCGATTCTTCCTTTTCAATTGAATTCATGCCCGATTCCCCCGCTCCGCTCATCCTCACCCTGGCCCTCGATGCCGCGGCCCAAACGTACTTCAATGCCCTGCGCCGCCGGCATTTTCCGCTTGCCCTCAATTATCTGGCCGCTCATCTCACGCTTTTTCATCATTTGCCCGGCACCGAACCGGCCGCCGTGGCCGAGCAGCTGCGGGCCTGCTGCCGGGGGCTGCACCCGCTGCCGCTGCGGGTAACGGGCCTGCGCTCGCTGGGCCGGGGCGTGGCCTTCACCCTCGAAAACGCCGAGCTGCCGGCCCTACACCGCCAGCTGAGCCGCTTTCGCCACCCACCTCACGCCGCAAGACCAGCAAAAGCTGCAACCACATGTCACCATCCACAACAAGGTCGACCCCGCCGTGGCCCGGCAGCTGCTGGCCGAGCTCCAAACCAATTTTGCGTCCTTTGGGGCCGTGGGCACGGGCCGGCACCGGTGGGCCTACCGCAACGGCCCTTGGGAAAGCCGGACCGAGCTGCCCTTTGGCGGCTCGCAACTGACCCACCGGCCAGCGCAGGGGCGCAGCTCAGCCGCGCTGACGCGGCCCGGTGCCCGACGACGTGCGCACGACCTGTTCGGCCACGAACTCGCTGAGCAAATCGCTGATAACCTCATGGGCGTTGTAGCGCTCGGGCAGCAGGGCGTTGCGGTGGCGCGGGTCGAGGTAGCCGCTGAGGCGCGACAAGTCGGCGGCGGCTACCTGGCTGAGGCCGAGGCTCCATTTGGGAAACAAGCGCTGCGGCACCGCGCCGCCGAGCATCACGGCCAGGTTGGTGTGGCGCGGGTCGTGGCTGATGTGGGCGTACAGCGCCTCCACGGCCTCTTGCCCGCCTTCCAGCACTTGCAAAAACTGCTGCCCATCAAAAAATAACACGCTCGTGATGGCCAGACTGTAATTGTGGATGCGCGCCTGGGCCGCCAGCCGTTCCAGCTCAGCATCGCCCCAGGGGCGGGCGGCATCGCTGCGATAAATGAGTTGGTAGACGGACATCGGGGTAGAAGTTGGCCTTGTGGCAGCAAACAGGCGGCCGGCGTTGGAGTCTGGTTCAAAAGTACGTACTTCTACGTAGTAAAGGGGTTTTCATCTAACATTTATGCGCCATTTGAGAATAACTAGAGCGGTGCTCAAGTTGCGGTACGGGATGTAGCGACGCGAGCCTTCGCGTCTCGGCGTTGAACGACAATCGTTAACCGGCGCGAACGGGAGACGCGAGGGGTCGCGTCGTTACATCCCGTACCGCTACGTGAAAGTTGCGCTAGATTATGAATAGATACGGCAGCTAGCGCGGACCTGGCTCCAGCCCGGCCCAGCGCAAAAATTCCGCGCCGACCTTGTCCCAATAGTCGTCATTGTAGTCAACCTGGCCGTTTTTGAAGCCAAAAAAGTTGTGCTCACGGCCCACGTAGGCCCGAAAAGTGAAGTTGGTTTTGTGCAGGCGGATGGCTTCGAGCCGCAGGTAGTCGTTGGCCATGGCCCCGGCATCGCGGGTGCCGTAGCCCACAAAAATGGGCACCCGCGCCCGCAGCAGGGCCGGCAGCTCCGATTGGCCGAAGGAGAAAACATTCTTATTCGTGTCGCTGTGGGTACTGCAGTCGGTATCGGCGGGGTGGGCCACGGCGCGTTGCCAGTCGGCAAAGCGGGCTTCAACAGCCAGCGTGGTGCTGTCGGTATCGGTGGGGCTCCGCCGCACCTGGGTAAGGATGCGCCCCAGCGGACTTCCGCTCAGGTAAATGGCCCCGCTCACCAGGCCTGGCACGGCGGCCAGCTGCGCTACTACCCCACTGCCCTGCGAATGCCCGCCCACCAGCACGCGCCGGGCATCTACCCAGGGCTGTTTCTTGAGATAGCGAAGCACGGCCGTTTCGCGCCGCACATAGTAATCGAGGTAGTTGCGGGCACAGTAATAGGCCGGAAAGGGGCCGGTACTAAACATTTGGTTCGGATTTTGGCCCTCCACGTCGGCCACTAAAGCCACGCCTGGCTTGCCAATGATAGCGAGGTGGCAGTGGGCGGCCAGCGCGTCGACTCCGGCCCGCGAAGCGAACGGGAACGTGCGGTACGGGCCGTGGTCGTCCACCAAAATCAGTGGGGTAGGCAGCGAGCCCTGCACCCACAGCAGCAGTGGCTTCTTCAGCTGTTCCTCCCCTTTCTTCGACTGCACCAGCACGTTCACGCTGTCGCGGCCGAACATCACCACCAAGTGGCGGTGGCCAAACTCTTCGGCCGTGCGCCGGAGCGGTATTTTTTGGGCGAAAACCGACCCGATTAGACCCGGCAACAAAAGTAGCAACAGGAGCAAACGACGCATCCACTCTTGGTTGGCCTACCGGCGACGTTGCCGGGGGGCGCAAGGACCTCAGAGGTTGGCCGGCAGTTGCACCCGCGCCAGGTAGTCGCTCAGCCCGGCGGGCTTTTGGAAGACGTGGATGAACAGAATAGCCTCCTCTCCCCGGCTGCGCCACACTTCCGCGTAAAAGCCTTCCACGGCGTACAGCGTGAGGTCGAAGCTGTCTTCCGGGCGCTCGGCCAGGCGGGTGCCGTGCCGGGCGAGGTGCTCGGCCTGGTGGCGCTGGTGCAGGGCTTTGAAGGTGGTGATGGTCACTGGTGAAGAGTTGGGGACACAAAAGAACGTCGTGCGGAGCTTGTCGAAGCATTTCTACCGCAATACTAACATTGATTACTGCTGTTACGCCGGGCCTTGGTTTAAGCGCCGCTGGGGGCGTAGCGCGACCGGTGTGGTTCGCGGCCCCGTGCCGTTCGGGTGGCTTTACTGGCGCGGGGACGCGAACTGCACCGTTCGCGCTACAACCTACCGCGTAACAGCCGTTATAAAAACTCCGGCTCCGGCCGGAGTTT
>JAYULN010000353.1:0-1788 GCA_043763525.1 Hymenobacter sp. | reverse complement strand
ATCAGCTTCGTACTGTATGGTCCCGGAGGATAATGGGGTAACTTTGGGGCCTGTTCACAAAGCAATTTTATGGGAAAAATACCACATGGCTGCGCCCGAACAACGCCGGCAACTCGGCACCTTATCCAGCAAAGTACAGAAAGCTTACAAACGCTGGCTTCTCGCTTCGGCATCGCCCCAAAACAGTGGCCAAGTGGCGCGGCCGGACCAGCACGGATGAGGCCGTACGCGGCCCGAAACCCGCCTCCACGGTCCTCACGCCCGCCGACAGAAGCCGCCATCGTCCTGTTTCGCCAGAAAATCTTGTTGCCCCTTGACGACTGCCTCTACGCCCTCCAGGAGGCCATTCCCCACCTGCGCCGCTCGTCCCTGCACCGCTGTTTGCAGCGCCACGGCATCAGCCGCTTGCCGCCAACGGCGGAAGAAGAAACAGGCAAAAAAGCCCGGTTCAAGGACTACGCCATCGGCTATCTGCACGTTGATTTTGCCGAAGTGCAGACCGAAGTGCAGACCGAAGAAGGCAAGCAGGACCTCTTTGTCGCCATTGACCGCACCCGCAAGCGGCCCTTCGCCGACTTGCACCCGCAAGCCACCCAGGCCATCGCCGTGGCGTTCCTGGAGCGGGTCCTGGCCCGGATGCCGTACCAGGTGATTAAAGTGCTGACCGATAACGGCATTCGGTTTTGTAACCTGCCCCAACACGCCCACCTGAGCCGCCACCCCTTTTGCCAGCTCTGCGACGAGTGGGGTATTGAACAGCGCTTTACCCAGCCGGCCCACCCTTGGACCAACGGCCAGGTCGAACGGATGAACCGCACGCTGAAAGAGGCCACGATGAAACGCTTTCATTACGAAACGACTGACCAGCTTAACACGCACTTACAGCCCTTTTTACTAGCCTACAACTTTGCCAAACGCCTCAAACAGCTCAAGGGATTAACCCCCCCTACGAGTTCATTTGTGCCGAATGGCGGAAAAATCCTGGTATCTTTCACCGAGACCCAGCCGACCTTACTCCGGGACCATACACCTAATGCCCTTCGGGGCCATTGCCGACGAAGCCGGCGACGTGTACCTGACCGGTCGGGGCATGGAGCGCATTTCCACGGTGGGGTTCTCGGAAGTGCTGGCCGAGGCGGCCACGCTCACGACCGGGGCCGGCGAAGCGTGGCGGGTCGTCATCCTGCCGGGCATCGCCGTGCTCAAACTCATTGCCTGGCAGGACCGCCCCGAGCAACGCGGCAAGGATGCCACCGACGTGTGGAATCTGGTGGAGGGGTATTAACCGTGCCGGCGGCGTGCAGCTGCCGGTAATGGGCGTGCAACCGGTCGCACAACGACTGTAAATATTCGTTGGCTTCCTGAAAGCCGGCGAAGTTGCGCCGAAATTGGTTGCGCTCGGCGTGCCACTCCGTGGCCAGGCAGCGCTCCCGCGTGGCGAAGCGCAGCCGCTGGCTGTCGAAAGTACGCCCGCAAGTGAATGGTGCAGCGCCCGGTGGTGTCGGGGCGGTCGGTCCGCCGTTCAAACGTGATGGTCATCGGAAAAAGTGGTTAGGGGAGTGATGCCGTTGGGGCCGTCGGTGGGGGCGCATATGCTCCTAAACCGGGCTATAATTCCGAAAACGTCTAAAAGCAAAAACCCCTAAAAACCGCTTCTGTTGCCAGATTTACGACTCTTAGGGGCTTTCATTACAAACGGTAGCGGTCTGGACGGGACTCGAACCCGCGACCTCCGCCGTGACAGGGCGGCATTCTAACCAACTGAACTACCAAACCGTTTGCCTTGGT
>JAYULN010000352.1:0-1789 GCA_043763525.1 Hymenobacter sp. | reverse complement strand
CGGTCGGCTAAAGGTGGCGATTCCGTTCCATTCGGCCAACATGAGCCCAATTAGCCGCAACCCACCCGTATGCGGTTGTTCAAAAAAACGACCGTTTTATTGGGCCGATGCGCAACTATATTTTCATTCCTATTTCAAGAATGAAACTGGAAGGGCTGTTTTTCCTTACTAGAAGACATATGTCCATGTCAGAAAAGTATGGTTTTTGTGTATATTAAAAAAACCGTTCAAACAATTAATTAATAACGATTTAAATAAAAGTACTTATAAAAATTTGTATTATATTGACAATATTTTTGAATATAATTTCTAATATTCACTAATTTTAATGTCGTATAATAAGCAATACTTTCCTTTTTCCAGCTTGGTTAATCACCTATTTTTGATATTGATTATATGGCCTTGTAAGATTGTACTCTACCCTGCGATTTTAGGCAATTGATAGAGAGCGACATGGCGAATAAACCAGTCGAATAGGGCCACCACTTTTCGGGCGATTGGCTCGTGGTGCCGGGAGCCGGGCCGGGTGAGGTGGCGCAGGATGTTGAGGCCGTGGCGGCTGCGGCTGGTAGCGGGGTAGCCGTGGTTTTTGCGGGCAATGGGCTTGATTTTTTCGTGCGCCACCGTGCCCACACTCAAGCACAGGGCGTAGGCCAGGCTGACGAGGGCGACGAGTTTGCGCAGCTTCTTCGGGCAGCGCAAGTGGCTGGCTTCCAGGTTAAATCCCCGACCTTTGAGGTTCTGAAAGCACTGCTCAATACTCCAGCGCTTGGCGTAGAGTTGGGCCAGGTGTTGCCGGCCGTGGCGAAGAGAAACAAAAAGTCGTCGCCTTCCAGGGCCTGCACCCAGACCTGGCCCCAGACGCCGTCCACCTGGCAGTGGGCGAAGCGGCACCCTTGTCCGGGGGCCAGGCCCAGGTCGGCAATGGCCTGCCGGTGACCGTCGGGGTGGGTGAGCTGGTGGTGCCTGGGTAAGCGCATGACGAAATTTAAGTCATTTTCTCTGAGCCACTTGAACCACGCATGGCCCACAAATTCGCGGTCCCCCAGCACCAGGCCGATGCGGTGTTTGCCCAGCACCTGCACGCAAACCCGGAGTAAGGCAATGCGGTCGGCGGCGTTGGAGTTGCCGCTGCGGTTGTCGAGCAACTCCCAATAGAGCGGCACCTGAAACGCCCCCTGGCCCACTGTGACCAATAGAATATTGACCTGACACTGGCCGAAATCCCACTCCGTGCGGTCCAGGCACAGACGCAGCTTGCCCGTGGCGGGCAACAAGCGCAGCACCAGTTGCGCCAAAACAAGATAGTTGAGGTCGGGTTTGCGGAAGAAATCCTGAATCCGCGTCTCGTTGGAGGCCGGCTTGGCGGCATCATTCAGGTGCTGGGCGACCTCACAAAACTGCACGTTGCGACTCTTAAGCAGGCCGATAATGAACTGACCTACAAATTTTTTCCGGGCCAGGTTACGCACAACCGGCAGGTGTTGCAAAAGAGTCGTAATTTTGGCACTGAGGCATTGCTTCACGGGGCGGAACGGCTTTGGTTGTGTGAGAACTCCAAAGGTCGGAACGCTCCGTTTTTATGCCCTCATTTTTCGCAGGGTAGAGTAGTAAGATTGTAATACTTTTACACCGCAAAATCACCTTCCAGCATGTTTGCTCTCCTGTAAAGCGAACATTTATATTTCTACTAAGTAGGTAGCCAGTATTAAGTAGTCAGTAGTCAGACCTCAATCTGCTGTCAATCAAGATTTAACATTGGGTCTGACTGCCGAATACTTATGTTCGA
>JAYULN010000351.1:0-1789 GCA_043763525.1 Hymenobacter sp. | reverse complement strand
GGCATATTGGTAGTAAAGCGGTGCAATTGAAATACTAAAGCCCCAGCGGGGCGGCACTCGTTCAACGAATGTCGCCCCGCTGGGGCTTAGATGCTTAGGCTATGGTTATCACTAACGGTATGCCGCCCTCCGGGTACGACCCCGCTGGGGCTTACTGGCTAAACGGCTGAATTAAATTCTATCCTACCGACTCACCACCTCCTCCAGCCGCAGCCGCCGCTCAATGGCTTCGGTGGCAACTTCCAGAATGTTGAAGGCATTTTTGGCCATCGTATTCTCGCTATCCAGGGTGGGGTTGATTTCGACCATCTCGAAGCACACCACCCGGTCGTTTTCGAGTAAGGCGCGGCACAGGTCCATGGCTTCGGGCACGTCGAGGCCCAGCTCGACGGGGGTGCCGGTGCCCTTGCTGAACCGCGAATCGAGCGAGTCCACATCAAAGGAAATGTAGACCATGTCGCAGTAGCGCAGCTGCTCGTAAATCTCGCGGGCCACCTGGCGCGGGCCTTTGTCGCGGAACTCGTTCAGGCGGAAGTTGCGGATGCCCAGCGCGTCCATAATGGCATTTTCCTCCTCCTCGGTGTCGCGCACCACCACGTACACGAGGTGGTCGGGGGTGAGCTTGGGACCGGGCTCGGCCAGGTTTTGGAGGCGGTGCCAGAAGAATTCGGTTTCCGGGTCGGGCTGGTTACGCTGGTGCTGGTGGTTGTCGAGGCCGAGGGCGGCGGCCAGGGGCATGCCGTGCATGTTGCCGCTGGGCGTGGTGTAGGGCGAGTGAATATCGGCGTGGGCATCAATCCAAACCACGCCGAGGGTTTTCTGCGGGTACGTGGCCTTGATGCCGGCAATGGTGGCGTTGGCGCTGCTGTGGTCGCCGGCCAGCACCAACGGAAACTCCCCAAAGCGCAGGGTTTGCTCCACGGCCCCGGCAATGCCCTTCTGCACGGTGTAAATGCTGTCGATGTGCTTGGCGAAGGGGAAGTGGTTCTTGTCGAACAGCACGTGGTTCAAATCCGGCACCACCACGGAGTTGAACCGGCGAAAATAGTCGGAGCCTTTATTGAGGCAGGCCACGCGCAGGGCATCAATGCCCATGCTCGCGCCGCGCGTGCCGGCTCCGATTTCAGAGCGTACTTCCAGTAATTTGATGCGTTTCATCGGAGGGTGGGAATTTGAGATAGCAGGATGGCGGCATCGTTCCAAATTCTCCATTTAACATTTACCAATTACCATTTAACAGTCGTTCAATCTGACTCTTGGCCCTACCGAACAGGTGCTAAATGTTAAATGATAATTGTTGAATGAAAAACTTCGAGCGCTGCCTTGCGTCAGGGGGTATGCTCTGCCGTAGCCAAGTCGCTGTTATTCCATCGTCACGATGCGAGGCGGAGGTACTGGCCGAACAATGCGTTGTTCCACCTGTCTATTCCCCACCCCGGCGGTACTTTTGTACTGCCTACCGCAAAGGTCGGGGATTTCTGTCAGTTGTCAGTTGCTGATTGTCAGTTGTTGGACATTTTTCTCGTCCGGCAGCCGCAATAGCCGCTAACAACTGACGACTAGCAACTAACTACAACTGATGGATACGTACCACGACCTCATCTCCCAAACTTTCGATTTTCCCACGGCCGATTTCACCGTTCAGGACCACGAGTTGCAATTCCATGACATCGACCTCATGGCCCTGGTCGAGAAGTACGGCACCCCGCTCCGCCTCACCTACCTGCCCAAAATCAGCTCCCAGATTCAGCGGGCCAAGCAATGGTTTGCCGACGGCATCGCCGAAACC
>JAYULN010000350.1:0-11158 GCA_043763525.1 Hymenobacter sp. | reverse complement strand
GGCACTTTAGTAGCAGCCGCTTTTCGATTTTTCGAACACCTCTAGGCCGTTTCCAAGCACTGGGGGCACATGGGCCTAATTTGGTGCGGTTGCCCTGGCTGCTAATCAATACTTGCTACTCGTTTAGAATAAAGATTATGAACGTGCTGATTGACGACTTGCTTCCCTCCACCACTTCCCCCATCGGCAGCCTCGGTGGCGCGCAGGAGGAAATTTTCTTTTCGGTTATGAAAATTATTCACCGCCAGGCCCAGCCGCCGCCCGCCGCTGCCAAAGCCAATAACCTGGCTCCCCGTCTCTCGTGCTGCTGCCGCATCAGCGAGCTCATGCCGCTGGTGCGCCAGCTGCACGACGATGCCCGCGCCCGCGCCGCAGCCCGCCGGGGCGAGCAGCGCCAGCAGGCGGCGTGAAGCCGTCTGGCGGCTGGTGCTGTTGGGCGCGGCGGCCGGCCTTCAGTTTTCGCAATGCCAATGGCCCCGTCGTGGAGGCCTGCTCGCGCGCGGGTGGGCTCCCGCAACGGGGCCGTTGTGCTGCCAGCCGGCGGGCAGTGGGGGCCGCATCGAGCCGGCAGAAGGCTGAGAATCAGACGGCGGGATGGCTTCCAACCATACTTGTGCTTACCTTGATAATAAGGCTCAGCGGCATTGGAGGCCACTATTTAAGGTCTCTATACGCTTATCGCACACGCTGCCAGGCGGCCGAAATCTGCTTGCGATGCTTTGCGGGTCGGCTTTAATCACCCGCAAGTCGCCCTCCCAAATGGACCGATACTATACGCTGCACACACACGATTTGCCGGCTGTGGTGGCCCGGTACCTGGCCCGGCCCAGGAGGGCTTGGGGTCACCGCTGGCCCTGGCTAACAGTCGGAAACAACATTTCTTTCACCAGTCTGAATTTATTTATCTTTTCTCCTTTCCCCAAAAGCTCATGAAAAAATCTGTTTACAAGGCATTGTTTATGCCTGGCTGCGGGCTGCGGTGGCTGCCGTTGCTGGTGCTATTGAGCACGGCTGGCGTAGGAACCCCGGCGCGGGCCGGGGCTCCCGCCGCCTGCTACGGGCCTGCTCAGGTGCTGGTCGATTACTGCTTCACCACGGCCGACTACGCCGTGCTTTTCGAAACCGTGGGCCCGAACGTGACCGTTACCTTCCACCCCACTGGAGCCACGGCGGGTGGTAACCTGGCCATTGCCTACATCCGCGAAGGCCCCACGGGAGCCTATCCGGGCTATAACATGGTGAAAAATGCGGCCGGCGACTTCACGTTTACCAAGGCCATTGCCGGGGGCGTGGTCACGAGCGTGTATTTCACCTACGAAGTGGGGCCGGGCGGCCCGCAGCGCAACACCGCCGCCACGCCGCACAGCTACACGGTGGGCACGGTGTGCGCCGTATCGTCGTCGAATATTCCGCCCACGGTGAGCCTGACGGCCCCGGCCGCGGGGGCGGTGTTTGCCGCGCCGGCCACCATCATCCTCACCGCCACGGCCTCCGATGCGGACGGCAGCATTGCGAAGGTGGAATTTTACCAAGGCACCACACTGCTGGGGCAAGACCTGACGGCCCCCTACTCGTACACTTGGACGGGCGTGGCCGGCGACGCGTACTCGCTCACGGCCAAGGCCACCGACAACGGTAATGCCAACACCACCTCGGCCCCCGTCAATATTCTGGTGCAGAGCCCCGATGGCTACTGTGCCACGCGACCCGACTATGCTTACTCGGCCGTGACGACCGGCGGCAATGTGGCCTTCACCTTCCATCCCATTGGCGCGACGGCGGGCGGCAATCTGGCCATTGTGTTCGTGCGCGAAAGCTCGATAGGGGCCTATCCGGGCTACACGATGGTAAAAAACGCGGCCGGTGATTTCACCTTTACCAAGGCCATTGCCGGGGGCGTGGTCACGAGCGTGTATTTTACCTACGAAGTGGGGCCGGGCGGCCCGCAGCAAACCTCCGTTGCCGCGCCGCATAGCTACACCGTGGGCACCAGCTGCCGCACGCCCACCGCAACGGCTACCCACTCGGCAAGTTTGGTGGGCGGCCTTACCCTGGCCCCTAACCCCGGCCCCGGCCGGGCGGTGCTTGCCTTCACCCCGGCTGAAATGACGACCTACGAAGCCGTGCTGTACGATTTGAAGGGTGCGTGCATCAAAGTGCTGGGCCGGGGCCATGCTGTGGGCAGCCAGGCCGTAGCCCTGCCCGTGCTGGCCGACGAAGTAGCCAACGGGGTTTATTTCATCCGGTTGGTGATGGAAAAAACGGTGCTGACCCAGCGGCTGGTAATAAGCCGTTAGGTCTGAGCTAGTGGGTCATGCGCCTGGTTTCGGCCGGGCGCATGGCCCGTAGGCGCTGGGGTTGCCCGCGCTGGTGGGCGAGGGCGGGCGAGCCGTGCCCGGAACCACCCGGCGCGTGGTGCGTTAGCCAAAGCCATTCTGCTGTTGTTTATGAAGCCTGTTCGTCGTCCGGTTGCTGCTGCCGGCCCTGTTTCTGCTGCTGCCCGCCGGCCGGGTGCGCCCGCGCTCACGGCCCCGCCGCGCGACTACACCTACGACGGCACGTTTGAGGGCCTGCTCACGGTGCTGTTTGCGGTGTATAGCGGCCGGGCGGCCCCCAACAGCATTCAGCCTGAGGCCACGGCCCAAACCGGTCTGTTTGCCCAGCCCGCCCACTGCGCCACCGATGAGGCCCAGGCCACCCGCGTGTGGGACGGTCTGCTGCGCACGATGGATGCCGAGGCGCGTGCCCGCCTCTACCACGTTTTTCTCAGCGAAGACCCCGACCGCGAGCTGCTGATTTTTCGGTACGTGGACTTGGCCCTGCGCTCGCCCGTGGTCGTGGCCGGGAACTACGCCAACGCCGACGTGCGCCGCGTGCAGCGCTTGGCCCAGCAAATGTTTCGCGAAAAGCACCGCATGGAGGCCTTCGTACGTTTCGAGAAAACCACCGACGAGCTATTTCATGCCACCATCGAGCCGGATATGGACGTGCTGCCACTCATCGCCGCGCACTTCACCAAGCGCTACGCCGACCAGCGCTGGCTGATATATGACCGCCGCCGCCACTACGGCCTCTACTACGACCTGACGCGCACCGACATTGTGCGGTTTGAAAATCCGGCCGGTGCAAAAACAACGGATATTTCCGCTACGGTGCTGGACGAGCGGGAGCCCTTGTTTAAGTTATTGTGGCAGTCGTATTTCGACCACGTCAATATTCCCGAGCGCAAAAATCTGAAGTTGCACCGCCGCCACATGCCCCTGCGCTACTGGAAATACCTGAGCGAAAAGCAGCCTCGGGAGACGCGCTTCGTGCCCATCAACAATAAGCGCCCACCGGGTGATGCTAACTTGCGGCTCGAATAAAAGCAAACAAGCGGCAGCGTTTTATGGGCAGTACACTGGTTTTTGGGGCCTCCGGGCAATTGGGGCAATGCCTGGCGCACGTAGCACGCGAGCGCAACACGGCGGGCCTGGAGTTTTTGGCCGAGGCGGAAGCTAATATTCTGGATGTGGCCGGCCTCCAGGCTCTTTTCGAGCGCTACCGCCCGGCTTACGTCATCAACTGCGCCGCTTACACGGCCGTGGACAAGGCCGAGGACGAGCTGGACCTGGCCCGCCGCATCAACCGCGACGGGGTGGAAAATCTGGCCCGCCTCTGCGGCGAGTACGGCACCGTGCTCATTCAGATTTCGACCGATTTCGTGTTTGCCGGCAGCGGCAATACGCCCTTGCTCGAAACCGACGAGACCGTGCCCATCAGTATCTACGGCCTCACCAAGCTGGAGGGCGAGCAAGTCATTCCCCCGCTCACGAGCCGCTATTTCATCCTGCGCACCAGCTGGCTGTACTCCGAGTTTGCGGGCAACTTCGTGAAAACCATGCTGAAGCTGGGCCGTGAGCGCGACGAGCTGCGCGTGATTTGGGACCAGGCCGGCACGCCTACTTATGCCATCGACTTGGCCGGGGTCATTCTGCACCTCATCGAAACCCGGAGCCCGGCCTTCGGCCTCTACCACTACAGCAACGAAGGCCTGACTTCGTGGTACGATTTCGCCGCGGCCATCTTCGAGCTAAGCGGCACCACGGTGAAAACCACGCCCATTCGCACCGCCGAGTACCCCACCAAAGCCACCCGCCCGCCGTATTCGGTGATGGACAAGAGCAAGGCCAAAACCGCGCTGGGAATTCACCTTCCGCACTGGCGTACCAGTCTGGAGGTGTGTTTGCAGCGGCTGGCGTAGAGCCGCAACAGCTGGCATCTCGTCGTTGCTGATGTTGTGATAACTGCGCGGTTCCAGTCGTTCAACGACGAGACGCCAGCTGTTGCGATTGCTACCCCCGCCCGTAGAACCGGCTCACCAGCCATGCCGCGCCCGCGAAGGCGGCTCCCAGCACGCACACGCCGGGCCAGCCACCGTGCATCCAGGCCAGGCCGCCGGCTACCGAGCCGAGCGAGCCGCCCGTGAAATAGCCCGTCATGTACACGGTGTTGAGGCGGCTGCGGGCCTCGGGCACCAGCGAGAAAATTTTGGTCTGGTTGGAGATGTGGGCCGCCTGCACGCCCACATCCAGCAATATCACGCCCAGTACTAGCCCGGCCAGGTGGTAGCCGCCCAGGCCCAGCACCGCGTAGGCCGCCAGTGCCAGCACAATACCGATACCGATGGCGAAGTCGGGCCCGCGCGTGTCGGCGGCCTTGCCGGCCAGCGGCGCGGCCAGGGCACCCACCGCCCCAATCAGCCCAAAAAAGCCGGCCACGTCGCTGCCGTACCCATAAGTTGGGCCTTCCAGAAAAAATGCCAGCGTGGTCCAGAACACGCTGAAGGCGGCAAACAGCAGCCCGCCCACCAGCGCCGAGCGCCGCAGCGGGGCCAGCTCCCGCGTGAGGGTCAGCAGCGATTTCATGAGCGTGCCGTAGGAGCCGGCAAACGCGGGCCGGTCGGTGGGCAGCCGCCAGGCCAGCAGGGCCAGCAGGGCCAGCATCAGCCCGGCCGCGATTTCGAACATGGCCCGCCAGCCCAAATGTGCCCCTATGTAGCCGCTGAGGGTGCGCGAGGCCAAAATCCCAATCAGCAGCCCGCTCATGATGCGGCCCACGATGCGGCCCCGGTCGGCCTCGGGCGCGAGGTGGGCGGCCATAGGCAGCAGCAGCTGCGGTACCGCCGAGCAAATGCCAATCAGTACGCTGGCTCCTGCCAGCAGTGCGAAGCTGGGCGCGAAGGCCGCCAGCGCCAGACAGGCTGCCGCCCCCAGCAGCATCAGCAGTATCAGGCGCTTGCGTTCCAGCATATCGCCCAGCGGCACCACGAACAACATGCCCAGCGTATAGCCCACCTGCGTGGCCGTGGCCGCAAGGCTGGCGCGGCTGTCGCTGAGGTGAAAAGTGCGGCCAATGGCGGCCAGCAGCGGCTGGTTGTAGTAAATATTGGCCACCACCAGTCCGCAGGTGAGGGCCATGAGCCAGACGAGCGCCGTACTGAGCGGCGGCGGAACCGACCGGGAGAGTGGGGGCCGTGCCGGGAGTGGGGAACTGTTTTTGAGCGCTAATTCGGGCATGAAGGCAGGGTGCGACCCGAAGTGCCGCACGTACATAAGCCCTTGCAACAGGCCAACACGGTCGATGGTTGGGCCCGGCCCGGCTTAGGTCACCACCTGCTTCTTGTACGCCCCCGGTGTCATGCCCTCGTACTTCTTGAATAGTGCCTGGAAATAGGAGAGGTTGTTGAACCCCGCCCGCAAACACACCTCGGCCACCGAGGCCAGCGGGTGGCGCAACAGCCGCTTGGCCTCGCCCAGCCGCTCCCGAATGATGAACTCGACCGGCGTGAGGCCGAACTCGCGCTTGAAGACGCGGAAGAACGTGGCCTTGCTCATGCAGGCCAGCGCCGAGAGCTTGTCGATGGTCAGGCTTTCGGCCAAATGCTGCTTGATGTAGCCCACCACGGCGGCGAAACGGTGGGTGGTAAGGTGCCGGGCGTAGTCGTGAAAAATGAGCTGGCGGGCCTGGGTCTGCATCAGGCGCACCAATAACTCCTGTAGGGTGAAGCCGGCCAGCAAATCCTTGTTGGCATCGGTGGTGCGCGACACGGCCACGAGGCGTTCCAGGGTGTCGGTGAGCTCGGGGGTATTGGTGAGGTGGGCGTACTCGGGGCCGGCAATGGCCCAGGGCTGATGCGTTTCGGCCAGGGGGTAGCGCTCGTTCAGCAAATCCACGGTGTGGCGAATGGTGTCGGGGGCGATGGCCACGGCCAGGCACTGGGTGGGCTGGCAGAGGCAGGCCTCCGGGAAGTCAATTTCCATCAGCTCGTCCTTATCTACTACCACCGATTCGCCGGGCAGGTAGTCGAAGCCGGCGCGGCCGGGCAGGTGCATCACCTTCTTGCCGCGCAGCATGGTGGTGAGGGCCAGGCCGTTGAGGCGCAGGGGTACGCGGTGGGCGGTCCGGTGGGTTTCAAAAATGTTCAGCTCGAAGCCGTCGAGGGCGTACACCGTCCGGTTTTCGACCAGGGAATGCAGGCGCTCGGGGGCCAGGGGGGCAATGGCAGCGGGCAAATGAACACGGGTGGGCATAGCAAGAGTGGCTACTGGGAGTGGAAGGAGGGGAGCACTGGCAAGTTGCGATTATTCCCGCACTCTTCAAGACAATACCACAATCGATTGAAAAATTATTCAGAGAACTTTACAGCATTCCTAACCCACTCAACCTTTATTCTTTACACATCATGGCCGAAACCCTCGAAGCGACCTCCACCGTGGTGGCGCGTCCCAAGTTCAAGTCTCACTACGACAACTTTATTGGCGGCAAATGGGTGGCCCCCGTCAAGGGCCAGTACTTCGAAAACCCTTCGCCAATTGACGGCAAGGCGTTTTGTAAAGTGGCCCGCTCCACCAAGGAAGACATCGAGCTGGCCCTCGATGCCGCCCACGAAGCCTTTAAAACCTGGGGCAAGGCCTCGGCCACCACGCGCAGCAACGTGCTGCTGAAGATTGCCGACATCATGGAGGCCAACCTGCCCCTGCTGGCGGCCGTCGAAACGGTGGAAAACGGCAAGCCCATCCGCGAAACCATGGCCGCCGACTTGCCGCTGGCCGTCGACCACTTCCGCTACTTCGCGGGCGTGATTCGGGCCGAGGAAGGCTCGGCCACCGAGCTGAACGAAACGACGCTGTCGCTGGTAATTCAGGAGCCGCTGGGCGTAGTGGGCCAGATTATTCCCTGGAACTTCCCGCTGCTGATGGCCACCTGGAAAATTGCCCCCGCCCTGGCCGCCGGCTGCTGCGTGGTGGTGAAGCCCGCCGAGCAAACCCCCGCCAGCATCATGGTGCTGATGGAGCTGCTCCAGGATGTGCTGCCCCCCGGCATTCTCAACGTGGTGAACGGCTTCGGCCTGGAAGCCGGCAAGCCCCTGGCCAGCAACAAGCGCGTGCAAAAAGTGGCCTTCACCGGCGAAACCACCACTGGCCGACTCATCCTGCAATACGCCGCCGAAAACATCATTCCCGTAACGATGGAGCTGGGCGGCAAGTCGCCCAACATCTTCACCAAATCGGTGATGGATGCCGACGACGACTTCCTTGATAAGTGCCTCGAAGGCGCGGCGATGTTTGCCCTCAACCAGGGCGAAATCTGCACCTGCCCTTCGCGTATGCTCATTCACGAGGATATTTACGAGGCCTTCATGCCCCGCCTCATCGACCGTGTGAAAGCCATCAAGCTCGGCCACCCCATGGACCCCAGCACCATGATGGGCGCACAGGCCAGCAACGACCAGTACGAGAAAATTCTGAGCTACCTCGAAATCGGCAAGGCCGAAGGGGCCGAGGTACTGGTGGGCGGCGATGCCCACTTCCACGACCACCCCGAGCTGACCGACGGCTACTACATCAAGCCGACCATCTTCCGGGGCCACAACAAAATGCGGATTTTCCAGGAGGAAATCTTCGGCCCGGTGCTGTCCGTGGCCACGTTCAAGGACAACGACGAAGCCATCGAAATAGCCAACGACACCCTCTACGGCCTTGGGGCCGGCCTCTGGAGCCGCGATGCCCACGAGCTATACACGATGCCCCGCGCCATAAAGGCCGGCCGCGTGTGGGTGAACTGCTACCACGACTACCCCGCCGGGGCTCCCTTCGGTGGCTACAAAGCCTCTGGTTTTGGTCGTGAAAACCATAAAATGATGCTGGCCCACTACCGCCAGACCAAGAACATGCTCATTAGCTACAGCAAGCAGAAGCTGGGCTTCTTTTAGGCCGGGTTTGGCTGAGTAGCCAGCACAACAGAACGTCATGCTGAGCGTAGCCGAAGCATCTCTACCACGCCGTTGGAAATCGTAATCCAACAACGAAGCGGTAGAGATGCTTCGACAAGCTCAGCATGACGTTCTGTTTTTGCGTTACATCACTTTCTGACCTATTTATTTCCCATAATGCCCACCCCCCGCGTCCTCGTTACTACCGCCGCCGAAGCCACCATCGATTTGCTGCGCGATGAAAATGGCCCGCTCATGTTTCACCAAAGCGGCGGGTGCTGCGACGGCTCGTCGCCCATGTGCTTTGCCAAGGGCGAGTTCCGCATCGGTGGCAACGACGTGTGGCTGGGCCAGATTCACGGCTGCGATTTCTTCATGAGCACCAGTCAGTTTGAGTACTGGCAGCACACCCAGCTCACGGTGGATGTGACCAAAGGCCGGGGAGCCAGCTTCTCGCTCGAAATCCCGCTCGGCGTACGGTTTCTCATTCGCTCGCGGCTCTTTACCGAGGAAGAATCGAAGGATATGCTGCCCGTGCAGGAAGGAGAGGAGTACCTGGCGCAGCAAGTACAATAGGTGATTTCGCACAGAGGTTAAAAGAGGGAAAGGAGTTTCACAGAGGTTGTTCTACTCCGTGAAACTCCTTTCCCTCTCTTTGATCTCTGTGCGAAAATTAAGCCGGCTCCTGAAAATGATACAGGAACGTAACCACGCCCGCGTACGCGGGCTTTTTGGCATCCTCAATCTCCAGCGTCACGCCCACCCGGGCCTTGGCAATGCCGCGCAGGTTGGCCACCGATAGCAGCGAAGCGCGCAGGCGCACCTGGCTGTTCACCGTCACGGCCTGGTTGAAACGCAGGCTTTCGATTTCGTAGTTCACCTGCATTTTAAGGTTTTCGATAACTACGATTTGCTGCCACAAGTAGGGCAGCAGCGCCACCGTGAGGTAGCCGTGGGCAATGGTGGCCTGAAACGGCGACTCGGTGCGGGCGCGCTCAGCATCGGTATGAATCCATTGGTGGTCGAGGGTGGCGGCGGCAAACTGGTTGATTTGCGCCTGCGTGATGGTGTGGTAGTCGGACACGCCCAGCTCCTGGCCCACGCAACCTTCCAGTTCGGCCAGGCTGCGGATAATTACTTTACTCATAAAACGACGTTGGCAAGCGGATAAAAAGGGCCGCAAACATACGCCGTTCCCCTGCCATTAAGCCGCCGCAATTAGGTAGTGCGCTTGCCAAACACGCGGCGCAGCAGCTCGGTGGTGCGGGCCACCGGATTTTCGCGGATGTTGGCCTCCTCCTGGGCAATGAGCGTGAACAGGCCATCGACGGCCTTGCCGGTGGCGTACTGGTTCAGGTCGGCCTGCACGGGCTGCACCAGCGGAATCTGGTTGTAGCTGGTGGCCAGCTGCGTGTAGTAGCGCGTGGCCCCCACTTTGTCGAGGCTCTGCTGCATGATGGGCGCGAAGGCCGTGGTGAGCTGGGCGCTGGTCGTGCGCTTCAAAAACTGGGTTGCGGCATCTTTCTGGCCGGTGAGAATATTCCAGACATCGGAAAACGTCAGACTTTTGATGGCGGCAATGAAGATAGGCTTGGCGCTACGGGCGGCATCTTCGGCTCCCCGGTTCAGCGAGAGCTCAAACTTATCGACCTGGCTACCCAACCCAATGGTGCGCAGCGTGGTGGCCACGCGCTGGGCATCGGGCGGAAACGGAATCCGAATGAGGCGGTTGAGGTAAAACCCATCGGTTTGCGAAGCCTGGTCGGCACCCTTGCCAATGCCTTGCAGCAGGGCTTCCTTGAGGCCGCTGGCCGCTTCGGAATTGCTGAGGCCACCGATGCTTTTGGCGCTTTGGCCGCTGGTGCTGCCCGCGTTGCCACCCGGCATTTGCAGGCCGCCGGGCAGCTTGAGGTCTTTGAGATTGGGCAGCCGGAAAACCTGGGCCGAGGCGCTGAACAAACTGGCGGAAAGAAGGAGCAGGGCGGCGAAAACGTGCTTTTTCATGGAGCGAAAACCGGGCATAATGGGCCGGTGCGGGGCGCATTGCAAGGGCCGTGCCGGATGTGGTGAACCCCAGCGCCGCCTACAACCTGTCCAGCCGCCCGCCATCCACGCGCACCTCGGCGCCTTGCACAAAAGCGGCATCGTCCGACGCGAGGTAGGCGATGACGGCGGCCACGTCCTCGGGCCGGCCCACATCGGCTTTGTCGATGACTTCGACCCCGGATTTTACGTTCGGGTTCTCCCAGAGCATGGGCGTATCAATAGCGCCCGGCAGGATGACGTTGGTGCGGATGCCCTTGGCCTTGCCCTCCAGCGTGGAGGAGCGGGTGAGGGAAAGCATTGCGGCCTTCGCCGCCGCGTAGGGCGCTACCAGCGGGCTGGTTTCGAGGGCGTGAATGCTGGCCACGTTCACGATGCTGCCGCCGGGTTTCATGTGCAAAAAGGCCTGCTTGGTGAAGTAGAACGCGCCCAGCAAATCCACGCCCAGGATACGGAGCCAGTCGTCGCCGGTCAGCTCTTCCAGCGGTTTGAACTGCATGAGGCCGGCGTTGTTCACCACTACATCGAGCCGGCCAAAACGCTCCAGCGTGCCTGCCACGGTGGCTTGTACCTGGGTTTCAACGGAGACATTGCAAAGGCTGCCCCACACGTCGGGGGCACCGGCGGCTTTTACGTCGGGGGCGGCGGTGGCTAAGTTGGCTTCGTTGTAATCGGCCAGCACAAGGCGGGCTCCTTCGGCGGCGAGGCGCTTAGCCACGGCCAAGCCAATGCCGCTGGCTCCGCCGGTGACGATGGCTACTTTGTCTTGAAATCTCATGGAAAGAGAGGTTGGTTGAGGGGTTGCAGGGGTGGGCCAGCCAGTGAGAATCGCTGCGCTGAAGCTGGGCCGGTGCCAGGTAG
>JAYULN010000349.1:0-1791 GCA_043763525.1 Hymenobacter sp. | reverse complement strand
ATGTTTTTGTTACCATTATTAAATTCGTCGGGGTGTAGAAAACAAGCAGAACCGTATTATTACCCACCGTCCAATTTTACCAAAAAGCAATTCCAAATTTATAACTATCCCAATTACCCAACAACATCTTATATAACCTATTTATCCACCAGTGAATAAACACTATCACAAATAATTTATAAAATGCAAAAAATCTAGCCTTCCAGCTGGACGGTAGGGGCAGCCGAAACCCGAACGACGCAGGACAGTGCTACCGCTTGCCGATGGCGTAGCCAGGCTCGCGGTTGGGTACCAGAGTCAGCTCCCAGGTATCGAGGTTGAGGGCGGCGAGGTGGGCCAGTTCGGGGTTGTGGCGGTACACGCAGCCCGTATCGAGGCCCAGCGCGCCGGGGTGCAGGGCGGCGCGGGCGCGCACCTGGGCCGTGGGCGTGGGCACGTGGCCGTGCAAGAGGCGCTTGCCCGCCAACCGCGAGGGGTCGTACACGAAGCTCTTGGTATTGAGCATGGTCTGGTAGTCGCGCCGCATATCGGCCGGGGGCAGGGCGAAGTCGTAGCCGGCATGCACGAGCACAAAATCGGGCAGTTCGATTTCGTAGGGCAGCCCGGCCAGCCAATCGAGGTAGTAGGCCGGCACGTCGGCCATGCGGGCCACCCCAAAGCTGCGCAGCGTGGGCAGCCGGCCGCGCGGCCCCAGCCAGTCCCAGCGCCAGCGGTGGCGGGCGGCATCGAGCAGGGCCTGGTCATGGTTGCCGCGCAGGCACTGCACACGGTAGCCGCTGGCCTGCAAGTACATCAGGTAGTCGAGCACGCCGCGGCTGTCGGGGCCTTTGTTCACGTAATCGCCCAGCAGGTACAAATCATCGCAGCGGGTCAGGGCCAGCTTTTCCTCCACCAGGTAGCGGAAGGTGTGCAGGCAGCCGTGCAGGTCGGTGGTGGCGTAGCGCATCGCTGATTTTCACTGATTAACCGTGATTCCGCTGATTTTATGGTGAGCCGGGGCCGGATTTCCGCGCTCAATATAAAGGCCCCAACTTAGGCAAGTTGGGGCCTGAATAAATCAGCGAATCACGGTTAATCAGCGTCAATCGACGATTACTGGGCGATGGCCGTGTCGCTGGCCTCGGGGTCGGTGAGCTCGGCGTTGGTGTCGGTACCGGTGATGGGTGGAAGGGGGCGGGGCTCCATCTGGCCCATGCCCACGCGGGAGTTGGGGTTACGCATTTCGTCCACGCCGGGGCGGTAGTCATGCACATCGAGCTCATCGACGGGGCGGCCGCTGGGCATTATCGTTTGCGTGTAGCCATTCGGGGTGGGCAGGTCCTGGTTGGGGCGGTCGGGGCGGCCTTCGTCCTGCGAGCGCATGTTGTCGTGGGGCGGACTCATGCTGTCGGCGGTTTCGTTCACGCCCAGGGCGGTTTCACCGCCGGCCGTGTCGGAGCCGAAGCCCTCCTTGCCGTC
Organism: Hymenobacter sp.; assembly: GCA_043763525.1. Lineage (GTDB taxonomy): Bacteria > Bacteroidota > Bacteroidia > Cytophagales > Hymenobacteraceae > Hymenobacter. The sequence continues at coordinate 333 of JAYULN010000349.1, read as the reverse complement.
GCGGTTGCCAAAACCGCCGCGGGCGGCATCGTTTTTGGGCGGGTCGGCGTTGGGAATGTGGTGGCCAGCCTCCATTTCTTCATTGCTGGTGTCGTCGTTGATGACGCGAATGGGACGGTTGTTGGGGTCGATGGCCATTGGGAAAGCGTGATGAGGTGATGAATGATGAGGCGTTCGGGAAAAGGTGTACTTTGGATTTCTCATTTGGGTTGTATCCCACGGCCATAACTCTTTGGCCGCCTTACTAACTGCTGTTACGCGGTAGGGTGTAGCGCGAACTTTGTAGTTCGCGTCCCCGTACCGTTCGGTCGGCTTTACTGGCGCGGGGACGCG